>JAIRLY010000070.1 GCA_031259075.1 Dysgonamonadaceae bacterium
GTAAAAAGGAACGGTATTGACTGCCCCGTCTATAAATCGACCGTGATGCAGTGAGAATTTCAGGCGGAAGATACGCCTTTCGCCTCACCCAAAACAATAATGAACGGAGAAAAATGGTAGCTGCTCTGCCACTCCGGTCGCTGCGGAAGCGTTCTTTGACTTATTGGTTTACACGAGATTCAGAAGATTCTTGGATTCTTTAAGGGCTTTGAGGTCTTTAAAGACCTTAAAGCCCTTAAAGTTTAATGAAAAAGGCTACCTTTGCAAGAAAAACGTCTATGGAAAATAAACTGATCCGCCCGCCGGGCGACTACCGAAAACTTTTCTGTTATCAAAAATCGGAAGCTATCTACGATATTACCTTTCATTTTGTGCACACTTATTTGAAGAGAGGCGACCGCACCATCGATCAGATGTTGCAAGCCGCGCGTTCCACAAAACAGAATATCGTCGAAGGATATTCCCGCACGGGAACTTCTAAAGAAACGGCATTAAAACTTGTTGACGTCGCGAAATCAAGTGCGCTGGAATTGCTTAGCGATTATACCGACTACCTCCGCGCCCGAAACCTGAGGCAGTGGGAAGAAAATTCCAAAGAATTGCAAGCCATGCGCAAGGTAGGGAGGGTACATAACGACAGCGCTTTCTACAGGGAACTGATTCAAACCCGTCCGCCCGAAACCATTGCAAACATAAGCATCTGCCTGCTGAAACAGAATGACTATCTGATAGCGAAACTTCTGGATTCTTTGAGCAAAGCATTTCTTGAAGAAGGCGGGTTTCGGGAGAGAATGACCAATCAAAGAATAAAATACAGGGGCCGCTAAGGCTATTACAAACTTAAAGTCGTCGCAAAAACGTGTAAACCGGTAAAAAATGGGTTACACGTTTTTTTGTTGTCTTTAAAGAAAAAAGGGCCCCAAGCCCCTTCACCGAAGCTTGGAAGAGAGAATTAGTGTTATTTGTTTAATTTAAATGCTGAAAAATGAAAAAGTATTTGAAAGGCTTCGTTTGGGCTACCTTAATCGCCCTGACAACAGTTCGTTTTTCTGCCTGTACGGCAGACGATGAAGCGGCTCCGACGGATGGAAACACCCGCGCCGCTCAAGCAACCATGACGGTATCCGGAGTCATCAACTCCAATACCACATGGACGGGTAACAACGCGTATCAACCGGACGGTAAAGTGTATGCCTCCAAATGTTTTATCAATCTCATAAATTTAAAAGTATGAAAACAAAATTAATTCTATTTTCAATTGTTCTTTTTCTGTTACAGACTGTATCTTTAAAAGCACAAACCAATCTGGTAACCAACGGCAGCTTTGAGGAAGTGGGCGAGGACGGTAAGCCTACAGGATGGGAGTATAATGGTTCAAATGTAACTTGGAGTACAAGCAGTGAGGTATCTGATATACCGGACGGGGAAAAGGTTCTTGATGTAAGTGCAAGTTCGAGATCAAGTCGTGAGATAGGTCAATTAATTCAAGGGATTGTTCCCGGAGGAAAATACCGGTATCCTTTTAAGTATAACATATATAGAGAGATGACCCATCCTGACGAACTGAGTTGTGCTCTCGTTTGGTCTGATGAAAGTATGGAGACGATGGATGATTATACTTTCCTGTCTGATCTTATTGCCAGTATATCAAACGAATGGTTTTCGTTTGAAGATGAAATAACAGCTCCGGAAGGAGCAGTTGCTGCATATGTAGCTATTGGTTTTTACGAGAACTTGGGCTTTTACGTTGACGACGTGCGGTTAGTTGCGGTAAGCAGCGATGCCGGCATCGACGAAATCCGTTCGTCCCTGCCGGTTCGCGTGTCGGGCGGCCAACTGATAGTAACCGCTGCGGCAGGCAGTCGGATCGAAGTGTACAATTCGCTGGGAATGAAGCTGCAAAGCCAAACAGCCGGCGGCGGCGAAACGGTTTTTCAGGGACTTCCGAAAGGACAGATATTGATTGTCCGTAGCAGCAGTTCAGTAGCAAAAGTGGTGCTTTAACAGCAGTGAATCTTCTGAAGGTCTTCAAAGCCGACGACGGCCTTGAAGACTTTCTCTTTAAAGGCTTTAAGGTCATTAATGAAAATCAAGAAAAAGAAACCGCGTTCTTTGACATATTGGTTTACACGTATTTGTAAATAACTTTCGGGTTGCGTTTGGAAATCGTTCGATTTTTATATAAATTTGTACCGCAGTTTAGCATATAATAAATTAAAATACAGTTCACTATGTTGAGAGTAGTTATCACTCCGAAAGAAAGCATCTATTCTTTGTCCATTCCTGCACGCTATATAGGAAAAACGGTGGAAGTGTTGCTTTATTCTCCAGATGAAATAGTGGAAAATAAAGAGCAGGGAAAGAAAAAACCTTCCGATTTTTTCGGCACATTAAGCGCTTCGGAGGGTGAAAAATTTCAAGAATATGTAACTAATTCGCGTTTGGAATGGGACAGAAATATTTGATGGATACCAATGTGCTGATTGATGCCCAAATGAATCGTTTACCCCAAAAAGGCTTGAATTTTTTAGCAAAAGTGATAAACGAAGATTTCACTATTTCATTCATAACACAGATTGAATATCTTGGTTATAAAGATATTACCAAATCAATGGAAGTATTTGTTTCTTTAGCAGATGTTATTGAGATTGACAAATTTATCATTCAAAATTGTATTGATTTACGTAGAAACTATAAAATAAAACTGCCGGATGCAATTATTGCCGCTACTGCGTTGGCTCGCAACTTCATTTTGATAACCAACAATGAAAAAGATTTCGCTCAAATTCAAAGTCTGACTGTTATAAATTTGTATTCACTGTAAAAAGCATACGATTAAAGGCTTTAAGGTCATTACCGGAAATCAATGAAGAATTAGTCTTAAAACTTTCGGAAGTCATAAAAGGACAGAAACTGATTGAAGATATAACGAAGAAAAACGGTGAAACTTTAATGGAAATAACAGATTTTTTGATGAATCCTGCTCATAAATAACTATCTTTACGCCAAAAATCAACAATAATTCATCGTATTATGAAAGTTAAAGCAAAATTTGACCATTATAATTGTAATGTGTTCGATTTGGAAAAAAGTTTATTTTTTTATGATAAAGCATTAGGATTAAAAATCGACCATCAATTAAAGGCAAAAGACGGGACTTATATTATTACCTTCCTTACAGATGCAGCATCGTCTTTCTTTCTGGAACTTACGTGGCTAAAAGATTGGAAAAATCCTTATGAATTAGGCGATAATGAACAACATCTTTGCGTAAGAGTAGAAGGAGATTACGAAAAAATTCGTCAATATCACAAAGAAAACGGCTGGGTATGTTATGAAAATCATCAAATGGGATTGTATTTTATCGAAGACCCTGACGGCTACTGGATTGAAATACTCCCTGTAAAATAATCGAACGGCCATGAAAAGACATATTGTAGTTTTAACCGGCGCCGGAATGAGCGCGGAGAGTGGTATTGCTACTTTTCGAGATTCAGATGGTTTATGGGAAAAATACGACGTAATGAAAGTCGCGCACATCGACAGTTGGTATATAAATCCCGACTTAATGCTGACGTTTTACAATCAACGAAGGAAACAATTGGCTTCCGTCGAACCCAATGACGGTCATAAGATCATTGCCGAACTGGAATCGGATTATAAAGTTACTGTCATCACACAAAATGTAGATAATCTTCACGAGCGAGCCGGAAGTTCAAATATTATTCATCTACACGGCGAATTAACTAAAGCCTGTAGTTCGAGGAATAAAAAGCATGTCGTTGACATTGGTTACAACGAAATTCATCAGGGCGATAAGGCCGCCGACGGTTCTCAGCTTCGTCCCTTTATCGTTTGGTTCGGAGAAGTCGTCCCTGAAATCGAAAGAGCGGCGGAAATTGTATCGACAGCAGATATGATAATAGTAGTTGGAACATCTATGCAAGTTTATCCTGCCGCCGGTTTGATTAATTATGCCAAACCAAACATCCCCATTTATTTGATTGATCCTGCTGATGTAAATGCTCCTTCGAATGTAATAATTATCAAGGAAAAAGCGAGTAAAGGATTGGAAATATTTAAAAATGAATGTCGGAAGTATTGGAAATCTTAAGATATTCATCTAATTTTGCAGTCTGATTAAAAAAGATGAATATAGTTATAGACCGGGGAAATTCAGGAAATAAAATTGCCTTGTTTGAGAAGAATACTTTAGTAAAAAGTTTTCAATTAACTGTTTTGACTAAAGCCGTTTTACTTCCCATTATAGAAGAATTTCATCCTCAAGCAAGCATTTTATGTACGGTGACGAAAAAAGATTCCATTCTGAATGCTTTTTTAGCAAATACGGTACCTGTTTTTTATGAAATGAATACTCAACTTTCATTGCCTCTGACTATTGATTATAAAACACCCAAAACGTTAGGAATGGATCGAATAGCAGCTGCAGTCGGCGCTTTGAAACAAAAACCGGATACAAATCTTTTGATCATTGATATTGGTACAGCCATTACGGTCGATTTTATTACAGACAAGGGAGTATATAAAGGTGGAAATATATCGCCCGGCCCGATCTTGCGATTTAGAGCATTGCATCGATTTACCAATAAATTACCATTGATAAATGAAAACGGCGATATTCCCGATTTGGGTTATGATACAGAAACCGCCATTCGTTCGGGAGTGATAGAAGGAATTGTTCGCGAATTGGATTCTTACATAACGGAATATAAAAAAAAACAACCTGTTTTTGCTTTTTTAACAGGTGGATACGCTTTTTATTTTGAAAGGAGATTAAAAAATGCCATCTTTGCAGACGGAAATTTAGTTCTCAATGGATTAAATGAAATCTTAAATGATCAGTTAGTGATATGAAAGAAATAAGAGAAATGAAAGAAATGAAAAGAATGAAAGAAATAAAAAGAATGAAGGAAATAAAAAGAATATTTCTTTCGTTATCTTTATTCCTTTCTCTTTTCTCATCTCTTTCCATAGCGCAAAGCGACAATACAAATTCGTTATACACCCGTTACGGATATGGTCAATTAGCCGACCAAAGTTTTACTACTCAACGAGGAATGGGAGGAATAGGATATGGATTGAGAAATTCCAAAATAATAAACCCTCTGAATCCGGCTTCTTTTTCAGCAGTCGACTCCATGACTTTCATGTTGGATTTTGGAATAAAAGGACAAGCCGGTTGGTTTGAAGAAGGAAGTAACCATGTAACCAAATACAATGCCGGAATAGAATACCTTGCCTTACAATTTCCATTAGCCAAAGGATTGGGTATGGGAGTTGGATTTGAACCCGTATCTTATGTAGGCTATCAATATGTCGAAGATTCTCTCCAGTCGCCCTCAAAAAGCTACTTCACATACAGTGGAAAAGGAGGGCTGAATAAAATTTACGCTACGCTTTCTTATCGAATATTAGATCGGTTTTCCTTCGGTGCGAATGTAGGATACTTATTTGGAGATATAGTTCACAGCCGGTTGACATCTTCCAGCGTAAGTAAGTCGCATACCATTTCGTGGAACGACTCGTTACGGTCAAGAGGATTGACTTATGAAATCGGATTCCAATATATACAACCCATTGGAAAAAATGAAGAATTGGTTTTAGGAGTTGTATATACTCCCAAGACTAAATTTGGAGCGACGATCATGACAGGAGAACCCAAATACGACGAAAATGGTCTAGTGACAGGAGATCCGATATTGAACGTTAGCAAAGACTCTGTATTTCAATTGCCCGAAACGTATGCCGTGGGCTTAAGTTACCGCAAATTTAATAAATGGACTGTTGGCGCCGATTTTCAATATCAAAGATGGTCGAATGCCAAATTTTATGATAAAACGGACACCTTGTCCAACCGAACGAAAATTAATCTGGGAGCAGAATATATCAATAAACTGTATTATCGAGCGGGAGCTTACTATTCAAACTCTTATGTAATTGTCAAAGGCGCAAATTATAAAGAATATGGAGTTTCGTTAGGATTAGGCATCCCGATGGTTGATAAACGATCTTTTCTTAATTTAGCGTTCGAATACTCGGTTCTCGATCCGAAAAGGAAGGCATTATTAAAAGAACAATATTTAAAATTTACTCTTAGTTATACATTCAACGAATTGTGGTTCTTCAAACGAAAACTTCAGTAACGCTAATTTTTTGGAGTTGTTTATTGACAATATCTTGCAGTCAAGGGAATAAGATGTCGGCGATTGAAGTAGATGCACAAACTTTACCATTGACTCATGCGGAAAATATTTTATCCCTAATATCCGATTCGGGAATCACCCGTTACCGTTTACAAACCAAAGTTTGGGATGTTTATTCGAAAGCGAATACATCTTATTGGCACTTTCCGAAAGGTATTTATCTCGAAAAATTCGATTCGCTATTTAATGTCGTCGGAAGCGTCAAATCCGACACTGCATATTATTTCGAAGATAAAGAATTGTGGAAATTAATCGGAAATGTATACATTGTAAATCAAGAAGGTGATAAATTTGAAACTTCCGAATTGTTTTGGAAAAGAAGCGAACCGGCTTGGTCACGCAACTCCATCTATACCGACAAATTTGTGCGGATTGAACGAGGAGACCAAATCATTACAATGAAAGGATTAAGATCCAATCAATTGATGGACGATTATGTCTTTTATTCAAATGCAATCGAAATGATTGTGGAAGATAACTGATATTTATTATGCACTTGGAAATCTCTAAATTTTCATCTAATTTTGCAACGTAAAAAAGTCGTATGTGGAAATGAAAAATAATACTTTTTCTGCAAAAAAAATTGTAAAAGGATTCTGGATTTCCTTTGTGGGATTAATTATTCTCATCTTTTTATTCTTTCTACTTATCGCAAAGGGAATTATAGGATATATGCCTTTGGTGGAAGATTTGGAAAATCCTATCAGTAAATATGCGACGCAGGTTCTTTCGGTTGATTTGCAAACAATGGGAACTTATGCTCAAAGTAAAGAAAATCGTATTTATGTCAATTACAACGAATTATCCCCTTATTTGGTTCAAGCGTTAATTGCTACCGAAGATGCCCGCTTTATGGAACATTCGGGCATTGATGCTTATGCGCTTTTAAGAGTAATCGTAAAACGTGGAATTTTATTTCAAAAGAGCGGCGGCGGGGGAAGTACTATTTCCCAACAACTGGCAAAACAGTTGTTTTCCGAACACGCCGGAAGCGTGAGAGAACGCCTTTTTCAAAAACCTATCGAATGGGTAATTGCCGTTCAATTAGAACGTTACTATACAAAAGAAGAAATTATCAATATGTATCTCAACAAATTTGATTTTCTATACAATGCCGTTGGAATACAGTCTGCTTGTTGGGTCTATTTTGGAAAACTTCCAAAAGATGTTTCGATCGAAGAAGCCGCTACCTTGATTGGAATGTGTAAAAATCCATCTCATTATAACCCTTTAAGGCAAATAGAAAGAACTCAAGGACGGCGAAATGTTGTTTTAGATTTGATGTATGAAAATAATTATATTTCCAAAACAGAACGTGATTCTCTTAAAACATTGCCTTTAATCACTCATTACAATAAAGTGGATCATAAAGAAGGAATCGCTCCTTATTTTAGAGAATATTTGCGTTTGATGATGACAGCGAAGCAGCCTGAGAGAAAAAATTATCCCGCAAATAATATTTATCAATTTCGATCCGATTCATTAGCTTGGGAAGATAATCCGCTTTATGGCTGGTGTAATAAAAACAGGAAAATAGGTGGAGATTATTACGATATCTATACAGACGGACTAAAAATCTATACAACAATAGACTCTCGTATGCAAATGTATGCGGAACAAGCTGTTAGAGAACATGTAGTCGATTTTTTGCAACCTGCATTTTTCAAAGAAAAAGCAAATAGTCCAACAGCGCCTTACTCACGGATGTTAAGCAAAGCCGATTTGAAAAAAATAATGGAACATGCAATGAAACAAACGGATAGATATCGGTTGCTTAAAAAAGAAAATAAGCCGGAGAACCAAATTCAAACGATTTTCAACACACCGGTCGAAATGCAAGTATTTTCTTGGGATGGCCTCAAAGATACGATTATGACGCCGATGGACTCGATCCGGTATATGAAATCTTTTCTTAGAACGGGTTTTATGGCGATGGATACTCATTCGGGCGCCGTAAAAGCATACGTAGGAGGGATTAATTATCAATATTTTCAGTATGATATGGTTAACACGGGAAAACGCCAGATCGGTTCTACCGTAAAACCTTTGTTTTATTCTTTGGCAATGGAAAGCGGAATGACTCCTTGCGACGAAGTTCTTCACCTCGAACCGGAAATATTTACAGAAACAGGGGAAAAATGGCCAATCCGCAATGCAACCAATAAACAGATAGGAGAAATGGTTTCCATTCGCTGGGGATTACAAAACTCCGATAATTGGGTGACGGCCTCGCTCATGAAACAATTATCTCCTTACGCTCTGAAACGGTTGTTACTTTCTTATGGTCTGTCGGAACCAATTGACGCCGTTGTTTCGCTTTGTTTAGGCCCCTGCGATGCTTCTGTGAGTGAAATGGTCTCCGGATATTCCACGTTTGCTAACAGTGGAATTCGTGTCGAACCAGTATACGTTACCCGAATCGAAGACCGGAACGGAAATGTAATTGCTACGTTTTCTCCTAAAGTACATGAAATTTTGAGCGAAGACGCTAATTATAAGATGTTGGATATGTTACAAAGTGTAATAAACGGAGGAACCGGATCGGCCATGCGCAGATATGGCGTCACAGCGCCTATGGGAGGAAAAACCGGAACTACTCAAAATAATTCCGACTGCTGGTTTATGGGATTTACGCCTTCTATCGTAGCCGGTTGTTGGGTAGGAGGAGAAGAACGTTCGATCCACTTCAACACAATGAACGAAGGACAAGGAGCTCGGGCCGCATTACCCGTGATGGCTGTTTTCCTTAAAAAAGTATATGCCGATCCACAATTAGGTTATTCGCCAACCGAACAATTCGTAGTTCCCGAAAAATATAATAATCCCTGCTTAACTGTTTACGATAAAGAGGAATTAAATTCTTCCACAGGTATTATGGATGATATTTTTAATTAACTGCCGGATATTTTTCATAGCGCCTCAAAAAAGAATTAACCGAATTAACCGGATGTTTTTATCTTTTTTATTATTTATTTTTCATTAAACATTTGTTTTTTCAGTAATTTAGATTTACCTTTGCCCCAACATTTGAGTTTTTTAGAACAGTTTTATTTCTTTTTTCGAGTTTTCTATTCGTTTTAGTCTAAGCCTGCGATAAACCTCAACTGAATAAATTAATTTTTTATTTACAATTTTATTTTTTTTCAATGAACATTTTTATTGCTGGTTTGAGTTTCAAAGTAAACGATACCGATTTAGCAAGTCTTTTTGAAGAGTATGGCACAATTACATCTGCTAAAGTAATCACCGATCGTCAAACGGGAAAATCTAAAGGTTACGGATTTGTTGAGATGGAAGATAAATCTGCCGGAGGTAAGGCTATCGCCGAATTAAACGGCGCTGAGTACGATGGAAGAACTATTTCTGTTTCAGAAGCTCGTCCAAGAGAAGAAAGACCAAGACGCGAATTCAATGGAAATCGTGATAGAGGTTACAATCGTAACAGATATTAATCTTCTTTTGATTTAACCTGACTTGACCCAAGAAACAGGCTAAAAAATTTGTAAAATAACGGGATAGAGTGCAATTTAACGTTTTAAATTACACTTTATCCCGTTAAATATATAAAAACAAAAAGAGTTTACTGTTTAGATTCGACTTCAATTTTACAAGAGAGCGTATGTCCGTCATTATCAACAACAGTTATCGTATGATTGCCGGATGACAGTTTAATGGACAATTTATGAAAATCACCGGTTGAAGCAATATATTCGTTATCAATATGCCAAAAAACAATAGTATGAGGGTTGTTATGCGCTAATTCAAACGTGATATCCCCCATTGTTCCATCCAATTGTTTTGGCAGGTGAACCCGTGCATTTCCCTGCGGATAAATAAATTGCATCGGCTGAAGGCCGTCTTCGCCACAACCCGGTTGAAAGGCCGGCAAAGATTTGTATTCCGGATGGTGTTGCTTATAATACCATGCCCAAGCCGGCGGGAGCAGAAACCAATTTCGTTGAACGGCGATTCCTGCTTTCATACAATTTTCATACACACGGTAACGCTCGTCGGCGGTTAGATTGATGCAGATATGATAAGGACAAGGCTCTGTCCGTAAGCCGTTCGGACAAATCAAAACCGTATCCGTATCTTCACAAAAACGTCCTTTCAAATGACCCGATTGACGACAGACTTCCACTTCCGTAAATTCGCCGTTGGGTGGTTCAAACCAAGCTGAAGACGGCAAAAGGTCAAAAACATCAAACATTACCGGTCCGGCGGTTTTGGCTCCGGTCAGATTCGGACGTCCTTCTCCCGAAGCATTTCCTACCCAAACGCCAACTACATATTGAGGCGTTACTCCAATCGCCCAAGCATCGCGGAAGCCGTAACTCGTCCCTGTCTTCCATGCGATTTTTTGCATGGAAGGCAATGTTTTCCAATCAATTTGTTCCGGACGGTTCACTTCGGTAACGGCTTCAAAAACCTGCCAAACTGCGCCGAGATGAAACTCAGGTAAAACGGGACGCAGAGAAGACGAATTCTCTCGAATATCGTTTGATCCGGCTGTTAATAATAAAGAACAGGGAGAAGCTTCCAAACCTAATAAAGAGCGGGCCATATTGGAATAAGCGTTTGCAACATCACCTAATTTAGCCTCAGCACCTCCAAGTATAAGCGATAAACCATAATGAGCAGAAGGTTTAGGCAAAACGGCTATTCGATTATGTTTCAAGAAATCATAAAATTTCGGGACGCTGTATTTTCGCAACAAATACACTAAAGGAACATTTAACGAACGACTCACAGCTTCACCGGCCGGAACCGCTCCTTCAAATTGCAGGTTAAAATTCTGTGGTGAAAACCCGTTGATATTGACCGGAATATCCGGTAAAAGTGTTCGAGGGAGTATTTCGCCTTCCTGCAACATCGCATAGTAAAGGAAAGGTTTCAGGATGCTTCCCGTGCTTCGTTCCGCTTGAATGATATCTACCTGATTGGATGAACTATTTTCATTGAACCGTACATTTCCGCAATAGGCAATCACTTGATTCTTTTTCACGTCGATGACAATAACGGCTATATTCCGGATATCGCTCCGGAGAAATTCAAAATGCCGGCGTTCCAGTAATTCTTCTACTCGTATTTGTACGTTTTTCTCAATAGTGGATACAATTTGTTTTCCTTTATTATTTTTGTAAAAATACGAAACCAGATGCGGAGCTATTTGCGGCAAAGGAAGGGGTTCGCCGGGTAAATTTTCGCTAATCGCCAAATCGCAAGTAGTCTTATCAATGATATTTTTTTCTAGAAGTTTTTTTAATAAACGGTTTCTTTTTTTCAACAGAGCTTGTTGATTTTTAGAGAGATGCAACATCGCCGGTGCATTGGGCAACACGGCCAAAGTAGCCGATTCCGCCCAAGAAAGTTGAGCGGCCGAACGTCCAAAATACCGCCACGCGGCGGCATCCAACCCAACAACATTTCCTCCGAAAGGTGCATGAGAAGCATAAAGCGCCAATATTTCACTTTTGGAGCAACGGAACTCCAAACGAGTAGCTAAAATCGCTTCTAAACATTTCTCCCAAATAGTTCTTTCTTTGTTTCTTGACAAACGGATAAGCTGCATTGTAAGAGTGCTTCCTCCGCTAACTATGCGCTTTTCTCTGATATTCAGAAACAATGCTCTTCCGATTGCAAAAGGATTTACACCCCAATGATATTGAAAATAGCGATCTTCAAAGTTTATCAAACAGGTCTTGAACTTTTCGGGAATCGTATCACAAGCAGGGAATCGCCATTGTTCATCAGCGGCGATCCGGGCGCCAAGCAATTCGCCGTCCCGGTCGGTCACTACCGTTGAATAGGGGACTTTAAAGAGCGGTTCCTGAAGACAAAAAATATAAGCGACGAGCAAAACGACAAGCATACAAACGACTCCCGTTTTTTGTTTGGACATTCGCTTTAGAGGTTGTTTGTGCATTTTTACCGCTTTTCTAAAAATTGTCATATCCTAAAATAGATTGAAATATTCATGAATCATGCGAATATGCTTAAATAAAAATGCTAATAACCTGAATTACCGATCATTAGCATTTTTGCTTGTACCCCCGCCGAGAATCGAACTCGAATTTGTTGTTTAGGAAACGACAGTTCTATCCATTGAACTACAGGGGCAAAAATTTCGTTCCGCAAAAGTAAAATATTAATCTGAATTAGCCAAAAACTTCGTGAAGGATTTCCAATGATTTTATTTCCGGAAAATTACTTAAATGCAACCGGTAATATTCCGAAATGCGGATAATAATAGCTTTGCGTCCATTTCCCGAAAATTTAAAATGCCGCATATTCTCATAACTCATACGCAAAAGATTGAAAAAAACGCCGCTTTCGTCCGGATTAAGAAAATGAATGTGCGCCGGTTTATAAGGAACGAAGACGCCATTCTGCATATCAAAATACATTCCGTTTGCATATCCGCTCGAATCCGGATAAAATCCGAGAAACTGGCTCATGCGAATCAAAAAAACCAGATGAAAATTAGCATAATTTTTTTCGTAAAGGTCCAATACTTGAACGGAATGAAAGATATAATCAAACAAGAGTTTATTCGGTTGAACCTCTTTTATTACCTTGCTGATAAATTCCGCCAAAAAAATACTGATTGTACTTTTCACCGGATTGCTCAATATCGAAAGCATTGGGATATGTACTTTTGCCTCTCTGAGCCTTTGAATCTCTCTTAAATTTTGATGTTCGACCTCCAAATCTAATACCGATAACGGATGAAAAACCGATTTAGGAACGCGCGTCTTTTTTCCTTTCATTTTAGCAATCAAATAAGAAACCGGACCGAATTCTTCGGTAAAAACATGAACAATAGAATAAATATCACTATAATTCAAATTATACAGGACAATAGCTCTTGTTTTGTGTAACATCAGAACAAAGATAAAGAATTTCAATAAAAAAAAGCAAAGATATTTTGCAGATTTAAAAATAAACTCTATATTTGCACCCGCAAAAAGAGAATGGTCCATTCGTCTATCGGTTAGGACGCAAGATTTTCATTCTTGAAAGAGGGGTTCGATTCCCCTATGGACTACAATAAAAATAAAAAGTAAAAAGTAAAATAAATGGCAAATCATAAATCGGCTGTAAAAAGAATCAGACAAACCCTAAAAAGAAGACTACGTAATAAGTATTATTCTAAAACAGCGAGAAATGCGGTAAGAGATCTGCGAAATCTAACAGATAAAACCGAAGCTACCGAATTATACAAAAAAGTAAGTTCGATGTTGGACAAATTAGCTAAAAAGAATGTTATCCACAAAAATAAAGCAAGTAATTTGAAATCAAAATTAGCTTTATATGTCAATAGTTTAAACTAAAATTTTTTTTTTCGTCTTTTACAACAAAAAGTCGGTTTTTAAAGACCGGCTTTTTTATTTTTAAAAATCCTACTCTTATTTGCTATTTTTTTAGTATCTTTGTTAGCTTTTTTTGAAGAATAAACAAATTAACTAAGATAAAATGATAATGAGCGAAGAAATAAAAAATATTTCTAACGAGTACTCCGCCGACAGTATCCAAGTTTTGGAAGGATTGGAAGCGGTGAGAAAGCGTCCTGCAATGTATATCGGCGACATCAGTACAAAGGGATTACACCATTTGGTATACGAAGTAGTAGATAACTCTATTGACGAAGCGCTTGCAGGGTATTGTAAAAACATTGAAGTAACCATCAATGAAGACAATTCAATTACTGTAAAAGACGATGGACGCGGCATTCCGGTCGATTATCACGAAAAAGAAAAAAAATCCGCACTCGAAGTTGTATTAACCGTACTTCATGCCGGCGGTAAATTTGATAAAGATTCTTACAAAGTATCCGGAGGATTGCACGGAGTAGGAGTATCTTGCGTAAATGCACTTTCTACCTATTTGCGGGCAGAGGTTCGCCGCGATGGGAAAATATATGCACAGGAATTTTCCTGTGGAAAAGCAACCAACGAATTAACAATTGCCGGAGAAACAAATGAAAGAGGAACTACCATTACTTTCAAACCCGATACAACCATATTTATTGTCAACGAATATAAATATGATATTTTAGCCGGCCGTTTAAGAGAATTAGCTTATCTGAATGCCGGCGTAACTTTGCAATTGACGGATAAAAGAAATCTTCTTGAAAACGGCGATTTTAAACACGAAACGTTCTTTTCTTCCGAAGGGTTAAGCGAATTTGTCAGATTCATCGATGCAGCCAAAGAACCCTTAATCGGAAAGGATGTTATCCATATTATTACGGAAAAACAAGGCATTCCGGTAGAAGTGGCAATGACTTACAATACTTCTTACAACGAAAGTATTTCTTCTTACGTAAACAATATCAACACTATCGAACACGGCACGCATGTGGCCGGTTTTCGAAAGGCTTTGACCCGTACTCTGAAAAAATATGCCGTAGACTCCAAATTGCTGGAAAAAGTAAAAGTGGAAATTAGTCCCGATGACTTTAGAGAAGGGCTTACGGCAATTATATCAATTAAAGTGCAGGAACCCCAGTTTGAAGGACAAACAAAAACCAAATTAGGAAACAATGAAGTCACCGGAGCCGTAGATCAGGCCGTAGGTGAAGCTTTAGGAAACTATTTGGAAGAACATCCGAAAGAAGCAAAAACAATTGTCGATAAAGTAATTTTGGCAGCCACAGCGCGTCATGCCGCCCGGAATGCAAGGGAAATGGTGCAACGCAAATCACCCCTTTCCGGAGGCGGACTGCCGGGAAAATTAGCAGATTGCTCCGATAGAGATCCCGTAAAATGTGAAATATTTCTCGTCGAAGGAGATTCTGCCGGAGGTACGGCAAAGCAAGGCCGCGAACGGAAATATCAAGCCATTCTTCCGTTGAGAGGTAAAATTTTGAATGTGGAAAAAGCCATGCCGCACAAAGTACTGGAAAGCGTGGAAATACGTAATATCTTTACTGCATTAGGCGTTTCCATTGGAACGGCGGAAGACAGTAAAGAATTGAACATGGAAAAATTAAGATACCACAAAGTAGTGATCATGACCGACGCCGATGTAGATGGAAGCCATATTGCTACTTTGATTCTTACTTTCTTTTTCAGGCACATGCGCCCAATGATTGAAAACGGATATATCTACATCGCAACTCCCCCACTCTATTTAATGAAAAAAGGAAAAATGGAAGAATATTGCTGGACAGACCAACAACGACAAGCCTTTATCGATAAATATGCAGATGGAAATGAAAGCCAAGTTCATACACAACGCTACAAAGGTTTGGGAGAAATGAACGCACAACAATTGTGGGAAACAACTATGAATCCCGAAGCACGAACATTAAGGCAGGTTTCTATTGATAACGCCGCCGAAGCGGACCGGGTATTTGCCATGTTGATGGGAGAAGAAGTGGGGCCGCGCCGCGAATTTATTGAAGAAAATGCTACTTACGCTAATATTGACGCCTAATAATTGTACAAATTTAAGTTGACGATGAAAATTTTATAACCATAGCTTGTAAATTTTCCTCTCACAAGCTATGGTTAATTTTGAACGTTGCAAAAATGTAAAATATCCTATTTATTCAGCCATGCAGCGCATACTGACAGCTCGAGTAGCCCAGTCCGATTCCCACAGTCGTACCTGATTTGCAGTGAACGAAAAAAATCCTTTCCAAATTTCATCACCGAACGCAATCCGGTAGGTGCAGTTGATTCCGACATCCCTGAGGTTTCCTCTAAATATATCTTTACTTCCTCCTGCCGGAAGAAACAAAGTTGTCGTCCCTTGCGTAGACAGTTTCATACCATGTGTTCCGGTAGAATTCCATGTAAATGTATTTGCCCCATGTGTACCAAGGGTTTCCGTATAATAGGTATCTCCAAACACTAAACCGAATATTTTCTGCATTCCGGGAATACGCCAACCTTCCGGGCATGGATCATTTGAAGTCTTCATTGTAGGATTCAATAGACCTATGTCGGATATTCCCGTAAGCCAATGTTCGGTACTTCCATCAGCTATGAATTTTCCTATCACCTCAGCCGGTTCGGTAGCCTCAATATTCGTAGCTAAAGTAGTAGTTCTTTCACTTGTCCGCTTTTCATGGCCATCGGTCATACGCCCCCATTGGTATAAATCTCCCATAACGGTTGCATCGGTATTTAACGTGGTGGAATAAGCCATTTGCTCGTCCATACTCAAGTTAGAATCAGCCCCCAGATTATAACACATAAAGCTCAACCAACCGCCGTCAAATGTTTTTGCTCCGCAACCGAGAGCTATCTCCGCAACGTTAGAGTAAACAAAAGCCTTTGTTGTATTATTAGATATCGCACAATAGTAAGAATACAGTCCCCAATTCTCAAGGCCGGAACCGATATTAACTGTATAAGAAGCTGCGGTCGCACCGCTAATCAATGTGCCCGGACCGTTTACGTTCTTTGGTTTTTGATACCATTGATAATTGAGGTTGTTTCCACTTGCTACTACATTCAGTGTTGTTGAAAATGAAGTCGGTCCGGTTGGGTCTCCTTCGTCGTCTTGC
>JAIRLY010000109.1 GCA_031259075.1 Dysgonamonadaceae bacterium
CCTATCAGGTATTGCGTGGTAAAAGCGCTTCGGGTGACGATGAGTGTTCCGGTAAACGCCGCTTGCGTGCAGCGGATATTCTTGATTAATGCTTTGTCATTTATTGCGTATCCGTTCAACCACCAAGACGCATCGTTTAACTTGCTGTACAGGTCGGCCATGTCGGTTGCAAGCAGTAAATCGGGGCCGTCAACGGCGCGCCAGTTAGCGCTTTTTGTCCAGTCGTACAACTCCCCCTGAAAATACTGCTCTGTTCGCCACTGTGTAGCTGATACCTGATAGGTGATAATCAGGCCTTTCTTGCGCACAGCTACGGGAACGGCAACGCGGGCGGTAGTGAGCGTGTAATAGTTGCCGGAAGCAAGGGGATGTTTCACCGTGACGTTGTAGAGGGGATCTTCATATTTTAATTGATTTATTTCATCTTTGTTTGCAACATCACTCTGAATAAAAGTCAATATGTCCCGAAACAGGCTTCCGATACGGTCGGCCGTATTCATTCTTTTTCTTGTTTCGTTTATTACTGCAAGTGCACGCACCAATAAACTTTCAATTGTATTCATATTTGTATAAGTTAATTGTAAGTTTCATCAAATGTATCATCGAAAATTCTATAAAATTCAGGAGTCGAAAATTCTTCTTCAGCCACTTCTTTTATTTTTAATAAAAAAGAAGTGGGTTCCGTCATCAGATGCCTGAACTTGACATTTTCTGCCGAAATATTACATCGGAATGAAGTTCCGTCCGGATAAATAAAATAACTTTCATCGCTTTTGATCAGGTCCAGAATGAAAGGAAATTCCCGTCGCTCCTTATAACCGGTTTCAACTTCAATGATGCCTTTGGTCTTCATTCTTGATCGGTGTTCCTCATAAAAATCAAAACCGGTTAATGTATTATATGTATTTTCCTCCAAAAACTCCGGTGCATGCAATGCACGACCGGTTACTTCCAGCATTTCGAAAGCGCCGATGGAATTACGGAACCGAATCAGGTATTTTTCTCCGGTGATTTTTCCCTGCTCAATAATAAAATGAAATGCGTATTCTCCCTGCGGACAGACGTCAATTCGTTTCGTACTTTCAGGCATTTGATCCAGTACTGCTTTTATATCCATTGCGCAAACTGTTCCTTCCGGTTGGATTTCTGCTGTAATTTCATTTCCGGAATCCGACTTGAAAACAATAGAACAGCCCGGATGGATAAAAATAAAAGGATACAACTCCATTTTTTTTAATTTGATCTCTTTTGAATTGGTTCGAGCAGTAAAAAGAAACTGCTCGAAGCAGGAAGATAAACGGTATGTGAAAATATCGAATCCACTTTCAGATAATGTCTGTAATGCCTGATTACTGATTCCGCCATGAAAAGCAATACCTTCAAACTGGTAGAACATAACCGGATTCTCTTTATATTCTCCGCTAAACATTTTTATCCGGTAAGCCGAACTGAATCCTGCGACAGGAGTAATGATTGTTTCACTTTCCGGAATATCCGGTTTTGCTTCGAAATACAAATAATCGGACAGATCCATACGAATTTTATACAGATCTCCCGACATGAAAGGATAGTAGGTCGCATATTTGCTTTCGTTTCCGGACATTATTTCTACACGAACCGGCTCCGAAGTATCTCCGGATAATTCGAAAACAATCGGATTACCTGCAAAGCTATAATTATTCGGCTGTTTTGTAACTGCTACTGCCATTCCGTTTTTTTATTCAAAATTCGATAGATTTGCGGTGAATATAAAGGACAAATTCAGCTTTCGTAATTAATGAACTCAGGACGGTAAACGACAGTTGTTTGTATTGTTACAGTTTCGAACGGAGCCGTATGATATATTGTCCTGTATTTAAATATCCTTTGTTCTCCACTTTGATATTGCTCTTCGGTTGGAGGTAAGAACGAGATGTTTGAAATCGGCACCTGAATTCCGTTCACTGTATAAAAATTGTCATATTCAACCTTCAATAAAAAAGCAAAATCCGGTTTAGGCATTTCCGTTCTTTCAAATGCCCAGTAATATTTTTGTCTTTCATACGCAGGAATTTGTTGTTCCAGAGTTAAATCATAAGGCTTGTATAAATGCAGTGTTCGAAATATACATTCGGAAATACTGCCCCTTTTATTTAATTTGTATTTAATTTGTTTCAGTAATAGAGGCTGATTGTTAATAAAAACAGTTTCATACATTTTAAGATAAAATATTTCCGGTTCACGTAATTTTAAATTGCACTTCACTTCCTGATTTGAATGACGAATAAAAGCGTCATATTCTTTCCAAAAGCGATTAAATAACCCGTCTTCCCTGTTACAGGTCAATGAAATATCATATTTATCTCCGTTTTCATCATTCATAAAACAGCCGTTTTCATCTCGATTAAATTGAGAGGCAAAGAAATAATTAAAATCAGTATTCCCTGCCCTTGACGTTAAGCCCCATGCAAAAACAAATGCCGGTTTGGCCGGATTTTCTATATTTTCCTGTGTTTCACCATTCACCACAACATCGGAATAAAGATGTTTGTAGTTGACTAAATAATAGAGTAATCGAAAAGCAGTATTGGAATAAGTGTCTAATGGGACACACAAATCTTTCATTTCAATTTCTTCGTATGAAATACCGGGCGTTTTTTTATCCCAGTCAAAAAAATCAGATGAAATCAACGGTTCGGATTCGCTATCGAAAATATTTATTATAAGGTATTTAGATTCAGTTGTTCGAAAGACTTGTGTTGCGTTCTCTTTCCATTGCGCAGCTTCTGAAAACCAGTACAAAAATTTCTCCAAAAATTCTTCGTATGTATCGTACAGAACCTTTGCCGATTCAATTTCACGATTCATCTTTAGCTTCAACTGTTTGGGAGATGAAAAAGCGATGGATGGTTCTTCCGTTTTGCACGAGTTCAAATTAACCTGTTCGGAAATTCCGGATTTTACGATGTCTTTCAAAAATTTTAATTGAACCGTTTTTGAATTGGATTCAATGAAATAGAGCATGCCGAATTTGGAATACAAAGTATCCAAAAACTCTTTGATCGTAATATCAGGCATTAAATCCTTGTAATACAGAGTTCCACTCAAAATCGCATCCATATTGTTGTTCAGAACAACTAATTTTTTTAATTGCCGGTGGTCTTTAAAAGGATTCTCCGTGACTGAAAAACCGAAATGTTCAAAGACAAGTTCTAAAATTCTGTACACTTTTAAGAATGGCGATACTCCATATCCTTTGGGAACTGTCAGTTGAATTTCTTCATTTTCTTCATAGCGGGTTATCGTACGGTTTGATAGAGCTTTCAGTTCGGCTATTTTTCCATAGGGAAGATGATCCGCATCGAGAGATGTATCTACCTCATTTATTATTTCATCATAGGACTTAAATTCTTTAACTCCATCCGTTTCCGTTTCCGTTACTTCGTGACTTAGAACAACCGGAAACAGATAATATTCCGTTTCAACCTGCTGTTTCATTACGGCAGTTAAGTGCGAGAGGATGGAGTTTACTTTTTCATCGGTATTGTTTCCTCCAAAGGATAAGACGGGAAGATTGGAAATATTCCGCAATTGCATATTTTCGAATTGCGCATACATTTCCGATTCGTCATAACCTATATTAGCGGATATGGTTTGTTTACTTGCAGAATTAACCGACAGTAATCCGCGCTGTTGGACAGAACCTGTTTCAACAAGGACTTCCAATGTTTCTTCCTGCCTGTGTGTTTTATCCAACCGGAACGGGAAATTCAATAACCGGTTATTCTTTCCGGTTGCAGGAAAAGCAATGGGAACGGTTTGGCTTCCTTTGTTTTCAAATAAGGGATTGTTTTTCTCTGCCTCAATGACATAATCAGCCGGTAAATTGAAGATTTCTCCGGTACTTGTTTTTCTGACAGTGACGCTCATGATACTTTTGAAAATTTAGATTCCGCTTCCTGTTTTCTTCTTTGCGCCGCTTCCAGTTCCGTGATGCCGTAGTTTGTTTGGACGGTCACATCGCCGTTTTCCAGTTTTTCCAGCACTTTCGCTATTCTTTCACCGGTTTTGTTATCGACCGTAAAAGAACCGGTATTCTTTTTTGAACTGTTGCTTCCTCCTTCTGCAAAGCCTTCCGGAAGGGGGTTTTTATCGGTATGTTTCCTTCGTATTTGGTCGATTGCCCTCACTTTTTCGACCACGTCCGGGTATTTCAACGATTCGGTATCAACCACATATTCGCCGTGATGAACGGGAACGTAGCCGGCAACTTCGTATTTTCCACCTTTACCGGTATATCCGCCGGGAGTTAAATCATCATCGTTGTAACCTCCTTCTGCAAAGCCTTCCTTGAGTTTAATTTGTCCGGTTTGACTGGAGCTTCCGGAACTGCCTCCGGGTGCTTCCAAGGTCATATTTTTCACCCGATCGCGCTCGGCTTTCGCTTTGGCCACTTGAGCAATCGAAGTAATGCCGAGTAAAACCGTCATTGCTCCTGCCATAATAGGGCCAAGAATAGGGCCTAACTGCATGGAAGTAGCCCAAGCGGTGATAATACCCTGTGCGGTAGTTGCTAAAATTTGAGCGACCTGGATAGCGAAATTGACGTCTGCATATTTCTTTTGAAGTTCAAGTTCTTTCGACTTTTGTTCATAATCCAACTGTTCTTTTTGTTCATTGTATTCTTCCTGTGAAATAATTCCCTGATTGTACTGTTCCGTCAGGGCAGACTGGCGTTTGGTATATTCGGCGTCGATTTTGGCCGTTTCCGCTTCTTCAATTGCTTTTACAGCATCGGAACCGGCCTGTATGAATTTTTGCGCTTGCTGAGTGTACTGTTGTGCATATTTGAGTTTGATTTGCAATTGCGCCTTTTGAAAATCTTCTTCCGATAACATTTTTTTATCATACTGTTCCTGCAATACATCCATCTCCGATTGATACATTTCAGACATGGATACAAGTCCGTATTGTTGACGGATTTTCAATTTTTCATCTTCATACTTCTTATCAGTAGCTTCTAATGCTAATTGATAGGTTTTTTTCGAAAGCAAGCCTTCCGCATATTGCTTTTCGATAATTCCAAGTTCATCTTCTTTCCGTTGCTCCCACGTTTTGATATTGTATTGTCGCTCAAAGTCAGCAGTGGTTTTGGCAAAAAGTTTACGAAGCGCTTCCCGTTCCTTCAATGTTTTTTCTTCTGCAGAAAGGATTTCTTTTTCGTTCGTTTCGATCGCATCCAGCCGGGTTTGATTGTTTTTAAATTCTGCCTGTTGCAATATGGAACCAAAACTTTCAATTATGCCCTGTCGCTCCTTTGCATATTCCGCTTCAATTTCCGCTGCACGCAATGCATATATTTTTTGGTCGGCTTCTTTTTCCTGAAGATTTTCCAATGCTGCATTTTTACCGGCATCCAATTGTTGAAGTTTTTTGGTTTGCTCTTTATTTAAGATATCTAATAATATTGCATCTGCTTTTTCCTGCTGTTTTATTTCAGCATCCAATATTTCGGCTTCATATTGAATTATCTTGTGTTTTTCCTGACTTTTTATGTTTATTTTATTATGCAAAGCGGCCATAGTAAGTTCTTCAACCTTATCGTTGTATTCTTTTTCCGTCAAAAGTCCCTGTATTTTACTTTTTTTCAAGAGGTTTATTTCAAAAGTAAGATTTTCCTCTATTTCTTTTAAACGATTCTCCATCGCTTTTTTTGCGGCTTCGGCACGCTCACGCTGCATTTCGAGAATAGTAGAAGAAAGCTCGCTTGACATTCTCAATGTATGCTGGTAAAAGTTTTTTTCTGCCTGTTCGACTGCAACATTGGCTTCAGCAATTTTCCGGTTAATCTCTGTCGAATTTTCAGTTCTTTTTGCCTCTAATTCCAATAGTCTGAACGTTTCTTTTGCTTCGTAAACTTTTGTTTCGGCAATTTCTTTTTCCAGTTTAATCGCTTCATTCAATTTTGCTATTCTTTGTTCATCAGTGTATAAGTCTTTCCGCTTAACATCGTTCCGCAATTTCGCAATTTGTGTTTCTTTTTTTGCATTTTCCACCATTTTTTCACGGCCATAAAGTTCAAGCGTCTGTTTGTCTTTTTCGAGTTGGATGCCTTCTCTTGCTTTGTCATTGATTCCTTTTATATAGGTTCCAATCAATGGCATTTTTTCAGCTAATTTGGAGATTCCGGAAAGTACGACTTCAACAAACTGTAGAAATCCAATAACCAGTTTTTGAATTACATTCACAATGCCGTCAAACAGAACTTTCATCGGGGCCATTAGCCGGTTCAGAGAATTCATCGCTTCTTCATTCTTAAACAGGGCGTCTTTCAGTTTTACAAACAATCCTATTATTAATGCTATTGTGGCGATAACAGGATGCTTTGTTAAATAGGTAAGAACCTGTCCAAATCCCTGCACTGCGCGGGCGGCACTTCCTACCGGATTGTTCATTGATGCAAATTGGCTTAACATGCTTTTTCCGGTATTTTCTACAACAAACATCCTGTTGTTTACTGCTCCCAATTCCTTTTGAAGCGCTTTATATGCTTTCGGATCGGCAGCAGCGGAAGTATTATTTAATTGCTTTTGCAAATCGTTTGAGCGTTGACGCAACTGGGACATGGTCATGTCCTCCGTTTTCATTTCCCGAATGATTTCGGATGTTTTCTTTTTGTTTTCCTCGATTGCTTTATTGTTTTCGGAAATCTTTTGTGTATAAGATGCTATTTCTTCTTTAGCAGCTTCAAAAGTACCTTTTGCTTCCTGATAAGCGACGGAAGTTTTTTGACCGGCTTTTTCCAGACGCGCCATTTCGCTGGCAGCTTCTTTCATTTGCTTGCCTGCTGCAGACATTTCCTTCTTTAAGGAGGCATTGTCCGCCTGTAATCTTTTTACAGTCGAAGAAAGCGTTTGCAGTTCCCCCTGAACGCCTTTAGCATCCAAACTTAGTATCCAGCGTATTTGATCGTCTTTTAATTTACCGGCCATAATTACATTATTCTCTGATTAAAAGCCTCATTTAATTTCGCTCCAACGTAATCGCGTAACGCTTTGCCATAGTTGAATCTAAGATCCTTGAGTGCATTGTTGTAAAGAATGCCCCAGACTTGACGGTTGTAGATTTTCCGGTTACCGAATTTTTTCATGTCAATGAATCGGATCTGCTTTACTATTGCGGCAGAAACAATAAACTTTTCTCCGGATATCCGAATAAGGAAATCCGGATTTTCCAGAGAGGCTAACAAAGCGCCGGAACGAACGCCTATTTTTTTTCCTTTCCGATGCACTACTTCTAATGCTCTGCATTCGACGTAGATATTTTTTTGGGCAATTAGACGTTGCGCTTTGTAGATATTATTCAAATCCCTTTCAAGGACTTGGACAATAAATTCTTGTTTTGTAATGTTTTCCGAAATCATTGCCGTATGAATTTATACAGCGAAAATAGGGGAAGCGCCGGTTAAGGTAAAGGACAAAAAAGCCCCGCTTAGCGAGCGAGGCCATGAATTGTATAGATGACAAGAGCTATTATTGAAAGATTGAAAATCAGATTGATATAATAACCTAATTTACCCCACCATGTATCCCACACAGGATAAATATTACCATACTTTTCATCTATTCGCTTAAAAATGGGAAAAAATATGCCTTTTCCATTGATCATTGCTTTAATAAGCACTATCAATGAAAAAATATAAAAAAATATCAAAAATAAAATTCCCATGGCACAAATTTATCAAATTATTATACGCCAAACAAATCTTCCAGCTTTTTATTGATAGCCTGTCGGCGGCGTTCTGCCGACAGGTGTTTGTATGCATCTTTCGCTTTCGGATCGGCGACATTATACTCCAAATTAATGTTCAATTTCAGATTACCTTCTGCAACGCCTTCCCGATACCGGTTGCAGGCATCGGTTCCGGGCGTAGAAAGTTCCGCAAGCAGCTGCTTGGGATCGGCGCGATCGGAAAGCAGCCGGGCTGTATCTTCGTAGGATAACTGCAATTCGCCGCAACGAAAAACGGCGTCTTTCAGAAGCATCCCGGATAATATTTTTTCTTTATCATTCATAGCGGAATGAACAGCTGCAATATTTTTTCAGGCATAAAAAAGCCCCTGAAATATGGGTAACATTGTTGCTCATCAATTATTTCGAATCGGAATCCGATTTGTGAGATTTACGATCTTCTACTATTACAAAAATGGTACCTGCAATAGCAATAAATAATACTACTCCATACATAAATAAAGCCCCCATATTACCTCCCTTTCTTTTTTGAAGTATTTTTAGAGTCTTTTTGCAAATAAAGTCCCCAAAATACAATAATTACACTTAGAATACCGCCTCCGATATAAATGACTGATTCATCATTATCGCTTTTTCCGAATACAGACGATAAAATTACCGCCGTAATTATATACTTGGCAATGTCCATCAACCATTTCCCAAATTCTTTTTTCATTACATTGTATCTATTTACTAAATATATACACTGCGAAAATAACGCTTATTTTTAAATAAATAAAAAAAAAGGGTAATTATTTTCGTCGGAAACCGAAAGATTTAATATTTGAGGCGATTGATACGGTCTATTATTTCATTTAAAGCGCTTTGTCTCATAAAGGTCAAGTTATAAGTCAGTCCGGATCGGATGTGAAAATCAATTTCGGTTTCTTTCAATTCGGCAACCGGTATTCCGTCGAACAGTTTCATGACGGTAACAATAATTCCTGCCATGATGATGCTATTGCTCCAGCCGGAAATATAAATCTCTCCATCAATGTTTGAGGCTTTGAAACAGGTACGGCTTGTACAGTTTTCGATACGGTAATGATTGAGATTTTCCGGACATTCCTCCGGCAATAGACCGGAATCGTCTATCAGGAAATTGAATTTGTAGCTCCATGTATCAAACAAACCGATGGTTTCAATAAACTGATCCTGTCTTTCTCTAAGTGTCATAAAAATGTATATGAGTTTGTAAACATAGCGTTCCATCCGCCACAACCATAAAATAAAGCCGGATTGATCGGCATCACTTCTACCGGAAAAGTTATCTATTCGCCGTTTGCGCAAAAATCCGGTCCGTTTTGCTCTTCATACATCGTCCGGATAATCCTCTCCAAGATTTCGAGACATTGGTTCATCAACAGGATTTCATTCAGGTTATCGTTGTTGGCGTCTGAAAAATTACGTGCAACCGTGATCGAAAGCAATTCTTTTATGCCTTTCATGACACTGTGATCAATACTGTGTTTGCCGTATTCGACAAACAGTATAATCCCATTGAAATTTTTAATTTTTTCCGATACAAAATTTTCATTGACGGAAAGAATGAAACGTTCAATTTCAGGAATGACGGACTTGTTATCCGAGCCCATAATTTCGGCTTCAATTTCAGAGTAACCGGCTCTGCGGGAATGTTCCGGCTGAATAAAGATTTCCTTTAACGATTCTTTGGGTACGAACCGGGAATAGTACTTGAATAAATTACTAATGACATTGTTCATGTGAGTCTATTTATAATTGTTAGTGATATTCCTGTTTTTTGTGCTATCTGTTCTATTTTGGCTCCGGCGGCCATGGCGTGGCTAATGGTATCTTTCAGCGCTTTAACCTGAGCGTCGAAATAGTCGTTCAGGTTCATTGTTTCCGGATCGCCATAGCCTTCTTTAGTCAGATAAAGAGCCGTTTCACCGGCTCCCAGATGAATTTTTTCTTTTTTGTGCGGGGGTAACCGGTGGTTCGCTGTATTTTATTACTGAAAATACAGCGCTGGATATTACTTTAGCTTCGAATGTTTCATTGATTGTAAGTACGGCGCCGCTAATAACTGCCTTTTTATCTCATTTATTTGTTAAGGGAGAAAAATTAAAGAAAACCCTGGTATATGGTTCGCTTCTTGCCCTGACTGGCGTAGCTCTGGTTGTCTATAACGGAAATTTTATTTTCAAAATGAATCCTGCAGGTGATATCCTCAGCTTGACAGCCTCCCTGATGTGGGGACTATACACGATTATCCTCAAACGTTTAGACATCCGTTATCCTGTATTATTTATTATCCGGAAAGTCTTCTTTTATGGGCTTATCACCTTAGCGCCCGTTTTTTACTTCAAACCGTTAACTATCTGTATGAATATCCTCCTGAATCCTGTTGTCACAGGCAATCTGTTATTTCTGGGTTTAATAGCCTCTATGCTATGCTATATATGCTGGAATATAGCTGTTAAGCACCTGGGGGCTGTTCGTACGACAAACTACATCTATTTTATGCCCATAGTAACCCTGCTTACTTCTGCCCTTATTATCAACGAAACCATTACGCCTATAGCCCTGCTGGGAGCCGCATTGATACTTGGTGGCGTCTACTTAGCAGAAAAGAAAATATAAAAAAAACACAATTATATCCCAAAAAACCCTTAACGAGTATAATCAGAAAATGACAGTACTCAGAGGCAAACAAGACGATGTATATTTGCCTCTGAGATACAAATATTATAAAACAATCAAAGAGAAAAGTATTAAAGCTAAATTATAAATCATAAAAAAATAAGTTAATGGAAGAATTTATATTGAATCAAATTAATTACATTTGTAAAGAATAAAATTTGTTTCATTCAATTTTAAAAAACAATCATGGCAGCCGATAAAAAAGCAATTGATTTTGGTAAGATAAAACGATACATAAAAAACAGAACTTCAGAGTTTTATATCGATACATTGCAAGGTGTGGATAAAGAAGAATTTAAATCAATAATTAATTACATAGATAATGTAAGAAGAACAAAAGATCTATCTGATAATTATGGAGTGAAAGAAATAGAGAGTATTAAAAACAGATTAACAGAATTTTCTCCAACCCGTGAACAGCAACAAGTTATAGATGCCATCAACCGGCAGAAAAGAGAAGATAATATTAAGATTAAAAAATCGAGGACAAAAAGAAAAGTCCTCACCCCTTCTCCCCCTTCTGTCGTTCCCGAAAAATC
>JAIRLY010000096.1 GCA_031259075.1 Dysgonamonadaceae bacterium
ACGCGCCAACGCGCCTACGTGCGTACGTGCTTTCGCGCCGTCGCGCCTTCGTGCTTTCGCGCTTTCGCGCCTTCGCGCCTACGTGCTTTCGCGCCTTCGTGCCTTCGTGCTTTCGTGCCTTCGTGCCTTCGCCCTTTCGTGCCTTCGCGCTTTCGTGCTTTCGCCCTTTCGCGCCTTCGTGCTTTCGTGCTTTCGCGCCTTCGCCCTTTCGCGCCTTCGTGCTTTCGCCCTTTCGCCCTTTCGTGCTTTCGTGCTTTCGTGCTTTCGTGCTTTCGTGCTTTCGCGCCTTCGCGCCTTCGTGCTTTCGTGCTTTCGCGCCTTCGCGCCTTCGTGCTTTCGCGCTTTCGCGCCTTCGCGCCTTCGTGCTTTCGCGCCTTCGTGCCTTCGTGCTTTCGTGCCTTCGTGCTTTCGCCCTTTCGCGCCTTCGTGCCTTCGTGCTTTCGCCCTTTCGCGCTTTCGCCCTTTCGTGCTTTCGCCCCTTCGCGCTTTCGTGCTTTCGCCCCTTCGCGCCTTCGTGCTTTCGCCCTTTCGCGCCTTCGTGCTTTCGTGCTTTCGCCCCTTCGCGCCTTCGCGCTTTCGCCCCTTCGCGCTTTTTTCATCGCATAATTGAACAAAATTACCTTATATTTGAATTATATTCCATATTTTCATTGCAAATTTTTTACTTACTTTGCATCTTAATTATTAAATCATATCAGGATCATGAAACGAAGCGCCTCATTTCTCATTATTGCCATAGTGTTATTACTGTCCGGAAGACCTGTATTTCCACAAGTTTCCTGGCCCGAAATCGCTCCGGAAGCTAAACCGTGGACTCGTTGGTGGTGGTTGGGCAGCGATGTCGATTCCATGAATCTGACTTACAACCTGGAGGCTTTAAGTCGCTCCGGTATCGGCGGAGTGGAGATTACTCCTATTTATGGAGTGAAAGGGCGTGAAAACCAATCTATTGACTATCTTTCTCCCGAATGGATGCGAATGTTGGCTTTTACGGAATCGGAAGCCGGACGTTTAGGGATGCGCGTGGACATGAATAACGGTACCGGTTGGCCTTTCGGTGGACCGGAGATCCGTTTGGAAGATGCGGCTTGCAGGGCGATTTTTCAAAAATATGAACTCAAAAGCGGACAACGATTGAAAGAACCGTTGGCGGTAAAAGACAAAAAACAAAAAGACGTCGCTTCCTTCAACAAATTAATGGCTTATGCCGCATCGGGCGAAAAGTGGGATTTAACCGCCAACGTTACCGGCGAAGGAATATTGGAATGGACTGTACCGCAAGGCAAAGAATGTGAATTGATTGCTCTTTTTATCGGAAAAACCTTGCAACAAGTAAAACGGGCGGCTCCCGGAGGACAGGGTTATGTCTTAGACCATTTGAATAAAGAAGCTGTCGGGCGTTATTTGAACAAATTCGACCGCGCATTTGCAATGAATCAGACGCCTTTCCCGCATGGTTTTTTTAATGATTCGTATGAAGTCTACGATGCCGATTGGACGCCGAATTTGTTAACCGAATTTGAGCAACGACGCAACTACCGTTTGCAAGATTATTTTCCCGAACTGCTGGCCGACGGCGCTACGGATATTTCTGCTCGTGTCATTTCGGATTACAGGGAAACTGTCGGCGATATTCTGCGAGAGCATTTCACCCAAGTTTGGACCGATTGGGCACATGCTCATCAGGCTATCAACCGGAATCAAGCGCATGGTTCGCCCGGCAATCTGCTCGATTTGTACGCTTTGGTAGATATTCCCGAATGTGAATCTTTCGGAATTACCGGTTTTGATATTCCCGGATTACGCAAAGATTCCATCCGCAAACAGAACGACAGCGATCCTGCAATCCTGAAATATGCATCTTCGGCGGCGCATATCACGGGAAAAAAATATACTTCTTCCGAAACGTTTACCTGGCTTACCGAACATTTCAGAACCTCGCTATCGCAGTGTAAACCGGAAGTGGATTTGATGTTTGCTTCAGGCGTGAATCACGTCTTTTTCCACGGAACTGCTTACTCGCCTCAAGATGCCGCATGGCCGGGGTGGAAGTTTTATGCGTCGATAGATATGTCTCCTACCAACAGCATATGGAGAGATGCTCCGGCATTTTTTGATTATATAACACGTGTTCAATCGTTTATGCAAAGCGGCCAACCCGACAACGACTTCCTGCTTTATTTGCCTGTTTACGATATTTGGCACGAAGAACGCGGCAATTATTACACCGCTTTTTCCATACACGATATGCGCAAGCGTTTGCCTGAATTTTGCGGAGCAGTAGAAAAAATCAGGGCTTGCGGATTCGATTTGGATTATATTTCCGACCGTTTCCTGAAAACAGGTACGGTTGAAAACGGACGGTTGAAAACCGAAGGAGGAAGTCTTTACAAAGCCTTAATTCTGCCTTCGGTTAAACGGATCCCGCTCGAAACGCTTTCCCGTATTTCCGAATTGGCGCAACAAGGCGCAACCGTCGTTTTTGCCGGTCAATATCCTTCAGATGTGCCGGGATTATTTCGTTTGGAAGAAAGGAGAAAACAGTTTGCCGAAATCGGAAAGCGTTTGCGTAGCGAACCGACTGTTACGGAAATGCCTGATTTTACGTCTTTGCAGTCATTGTTTTATCCGTATAAAGAATCGTTCATTGCAGACTTTGCAGGACAAATGATTCGACGCAAGCACGACAAAGGTTATCTTTATTTCTTTAGTATGTTGCAAAACAATCCGGTAAACCATTGGATCGCTTTAGGAACACCTGCCGCAAGCGCCGTATTTTTTGACCCGATGTCCGGTAAGAAAGGAAAAGCTCGTTTACGGAACAACAATGGCGCTACGGAAGTCTATATGCAGCTTCAACCGGGTGAATCTGTTATCCTGAAAACATTTACGGATGAAAATGTGCAAGCGGAAAATTGGATTTATTACCAACTAACCGGAACTAACCGACATTTGAATACCGGATGGACCTTGCGCTTTGATGAAAGCGAACCGCCGGTAAATACAATATTTCAACTTCCCGAATTGATTTCCTGGACGGAATTGGGAAATGATACGTTGAAAATAAACAATGCTACAGCCTTGTATGAAATAACGTTCGATTTCAACAAAAAAACCGGCAAAGAATACCGTCTTTGTTTGGGCGATGTCAGGGAAAGCGCAGTTGTGAGCGTAAACGGTAACAAACTCGGCGTTTTATTTGCCGTTCCGTTTGAAATTAATATCGGCGAATGGCTTCAATCCGGCAAAAATACGATTGAAATAGAAGTCACCAACCTTCCCGCCAACCGGATTGCCGATTACGACCGCAAAGGCATTGAGTGGCGTATTTTTCACGAAATCAATTTCGTAGATATTACGTACGGCAACACGCGATACGATGGTTGGGAACCGCTTCCTTCGGGGTTATTAGGTCCGGTTATTATTAAGGAATGTGAAATAAATGATTTGTAACGATGAACCATGTCTTTCTTCTTTAATCTTTAATCTGATGTCTTATTATTTATATAAACGTATAAAAATGATGCCATTGAAGATTTTCAGGTATATTTCAAAAACATTCATTTACTTGATAATTGCGGCATTTGCTCTTTCGGTTTATGGTTATAATTATGATACGGTGGAAGTAAAAGCGCCCTCTCCGTCTGAAAAGTTCTTGTTTGAATCCCGCCATACAACCTGTATTTATATAAACCAAAACGAAAAACCGGTTGTACAAACAGCTTTATCCCTTTTACAAAAAGATGTGGAAACGGTGTTTGACGCCGCGTTACAAGTTTCCGGCGATAAAAACAAAATACGAATCATTGCCGGAACCATTGGACAAAACGAGGAAATAAGCCGTTTGGCAAACAGTCATACAATAGACTTATCGGCAATTGAGGGCAAATGGGAGGCTTTTCTGTTTGCCGCCGTCACGGAAAACGGACGGAATTTATTAGTCATTGCCGGTAGCGACAGTCGGGGAACAGCTTACGGTCTACTTGAACTTTCGCGTATGATTGGGGTTTCTCCCTGGCATTACTTTGCAGACCTTGCTCCCTGTAAAGCGACCTCTTTTCCGTTACCGCAACTAAACATTTGCCAATTACCTTCTGTTCGTTACAGGGGTATTTTTTTGAATGACGAAGATTGGGGACTGATGCCATGGGCAACCCAAACGCTTGTTCCGGAATCCGAAAAAGGAGCTATCGGCCCCGAAGCTTACGAAAAAATATTCGAACTCTTACTTCGCTTGCGTGCCAACACGATTTGGCCGGCTATGCACGAATGTACGGTTTCTTTTTATACGGTAAAAGGAAATAAAGAAATGGCCGGTAAATATGGAATCGTTGCAGGTACGTCTCACTGTGAACCGATGATGCGCTGTTCGGCAAGCGAATGGGATATTGCAGGGCAAGGAGATTACAATTATACGACCAACAAAGCGGCCATTCTTTCTTATTGGACGGAACGGCTTCAAGAATTAACGGCTTCGGATAATATCTATACGATTGGTATGCGCGGTAAACACGACGGCATCATGCAAGGCGTGCGTACCATTGACGAACACAAATTTTATCTCACGCAAATCATTCGAGACCAACAGGAATTGTTGCGGAAATTTGTTCATCCCGATCCCTCGCAACTGCCTCAGGTTTTTATTCCATACAAGGAAGTGCTGGATGTATATGACGCCGGCTTGGAAGTGCCGGATTATGTTACTTTAGTATGGTGCGACGACAATTACGGTTATATCCGCCGCTTATCGAACGAAAAAGAACAGCTTCGTCCGGGTGGTTCGGGCATTTATTACCATGTTTCCTATTGGGGACGTCCGCACGATTACTTGTGGTTGGCCTCCACCTCGCCTGCTTTGATTTACACCGAAATGAAACGAGCTTACGAATACGGCGCCCGCCAATTGTGGATACTGAATGTGGGCGATATAAAACCGGCGGAATACTTAATGGAATTTTTTTTGGATATGGCTTGGAACATCCGTTTCTGTGAGCAAAACGGGAAAGAAACATCTGTTTTCAAGCATTTGCAACATTGGGCTGCGCGGGAATTCGGCGAGCAACAGGCTCCTGAAATCACTTCGGTCATGAAAGAATATTACCGATTAGCCAACATTCGCAAACCGGAGCATACCGGATGGAATCGGGTGGAAGAACAGGGTTATCCCAAAGGACTTACCCCTGTTACGGATTCGGAATACAATCCGGAATTTAATAATGAACTGCAAAATCGTATCCGAGATTATCAGGCGATTGAGGAACAAGTAATGCGAATACAAACACAGATTCCCGACAACAAAAAAAGCGCTTTTTTCCAATTGGTAGCCTACCCCGTCAGAGGAGCGTCGCTGATTAACCAAAAATGGCTTTACGCCCAATTAGCGCATTATTACACGGATAAGGAGATTGAAAAAGCCCGGATTCATGCCCGTCAAAGCCTGCAAGCATACGATGAAATCGAAGCGATTAGCAATGATTATGCCCGTATGGAAAATGGTAAATGGAACCGGATGATGGATTTTAAACCCCGCCGCTTACCGGTCTTTGATAAACCGGTTTTCAATTTCCCCGATTCGGTATCTCTTTCCTCCGTTCCTTGTTCACCGGTAAAACCGGATAAAAGAATTGTACATGTTCAAAATGCCCGGCAAGCAATCAAGGGCTTGGAACATGGAAAGATAATTGAAGGCTTGGGACATAGTTTTGCTGCCGTACAAATGCAACAGGGCGATTCGCTTTCATTTGTTTTTAACGTCGGAGAACCGGGAGAGGGATTTATCAGAATTGCGGCTATTCCCAATCACGATGTGGATGGGCAAGGCATGAAAATAGCCGTTTCGGTAGATGGGCAAATGCTTCCGCCTGCCGATTACAGCGTAGAAGGACGCAGTGAAGCATGGAAACAAAATGTTTTACGCGGACAAGTCGTTGTCTCTTTTCCCTGTGCGTTCCGGCAAAGAGGCCCTGTGTCCATCTCCGTCAAAGCTTTGACTCCTTATATTATCCTCGACCAAATCATGATCGAACCTTACGACAATCGAATTTTTTACGAATTTCCAACGATTACAAATAATCATTCCGCAGATTGCACCGATTTGATCGGAAAAAAATCTGTGAAAATCTGCGGACAAAAACATATAAACCATGAATACATTTCATTTTTTCAGTAAACGCAAATCAGGGATAATATCCTGTACCGGATTAATTATCTGTTTGTTATTTTTTGGCTTTACAAAGCAAACAAGCCGTAAACCTCAATTGATTTTCATTGGCGATTCCACAGTGAAAAATGGTTCCGGAGACGGACACAACGGTCAATGGGGATGGGGAGATCAAATAGCCTGCTATTTTGATACAACAAAAATAGTGGTCGTCAATCACGCACGGGGCGGGAGAAGCAGCCGTACCTGCATCTCCGAAGGACTTTGGGATAAAGTATCGGAGAACCTTCAGCCCGGCGATTATATCCTGATTCAATTCGGACACAACGATGCAAGTCCTATCAACGATACTCTGCGCGCCCGGGGTACAATTGGAGGCATCGGCGAAGAAACCGAAGAAATCGACAATCTTCTCACACATAAGCATGAAACCGTACATTCTTTCGGTTGGTACTTGCGTAAATATGTGCGCGACACAAAAGCAAAAGGCGCAACGCCGATATTAGTATCACCGATTCCCCGCAATCATTTCAAAGACGGTAAAATTGTTCGTAACGCAAACACCTACGGCGGATGGGCAAAGCAGGTAGCTGAAGCCGAAGAGATCCCGTTCATCGACCTGAATAACCGGTCGGCAAATGAGTTAGATAAAATTGCAACCACTCAGGGAGAAGCCGTGATTGACTCGGTTTATTTCTCTGGCGACCATACGCATACTTCGCTTGCCGGCGCACAATTGAATGCCCGTTGCGTGGTAGAAGACATTCGGGAAAACGGTCATCACGGTCTTTCGCTTTTCTTACGGCCGGAACGCAAACCTGAAAGGTTTTTCAACGAAAAGGATTTGATTACGACCGGAGTATATTATTATCCGGAACATTGGGACGAATCGCAATGGGAAAGAGATCTCAGGAAGATAAAAGAATTGGGTTTTGAATTTGTCCATTACGCCGAATTTGCATGGACACAGATAGAACCGTCGGAAGGTCGGTACGACTTTGCATGGCTCGACCGGGCTGTGGATCTGGCTGCCCGTAACGGATTGAAAGTCATTATGTGCACTTCTACCGCTACGCCTCCCGTTTGGCTGGTACGCAAATATCCGGAGGTGTTGATTGAACATGAAAACGGTACGAAAACAGACCATGGCGCCCGTCAACATCCTTCCGTATCTAATAACTATTATCGGAACTATTCCTTAAAAATGATTGAAAAGTTAGCGCAGCATTATGGTGGTGATACCCGCATCATGGGTTGGCAACTGGATAATGAACCACGTCCCAGTCGCGATTACGGATCCAATGCTCAACAACGTTTTAGAGATTGGCTTTCAAATAAATATCAACATATCGATACGTTAAATAAAGCGTGGGGAACCGCTTTTTGGAGTCAGACATACAGCCGATTTGATGAAATCAATATTCCCCGTTTTGCGCGAATGTTTATGAATTCGCACCAGATACTTGATTATAACCGGTTTTCGACGGAAGAAATGACTTCTTTCTTAGATGAACAGGCAAAAACCATCCGAAAACACGCCGGCGAAAGTCAATGGATAACAACCAATTACATACCGGAATACAATGACGGACACTTACGGCAAAGTCATGAACTGGATTTTCATTCTTACACTCGCTATATGGTCTTTGGAGAAAACTACGGTGTCGGACGTAAAGGCTACCGTTTGGGTCCGGTAGAACGGATTGCTAAAGCAAATGATTTTTTCAGAACAATTGACGGCGTTTATGGCGTCATGGAACTTCAACCGGGGCAGGTAAATTGGGGACAAATCAATCCGCAACCGCTTCCGGGAGCGGTACGGTTGTGGTTATGGCATGTGTTTGCCGGAGGTAGCCGTTTTATTTGCACTTACCGTTACCGTCAACCTGTCTACGGAACGGAATTGTATCATTACGGCATCGTAGGTCCCGACGGCGTTACGCCTACGCCGGGTGGTCTGGAATACGCCCAATTTATTAAAGATATAAACGTTTTACGTGAAAAACAGATAGAGAGAACAAAAAATCCCGAAGCCTATGAAAAAAGTCGTTCTGCTATTCTCTACAATCATGAAAACGCTTGGGAAATAGAACGAAATAAACAGACTACCGAATGGAAAACCGAACGGCAGATGGATAAGTATTACAATGCTTTAAAAAACTTCGGTGCGCCGGTCGATTTCGTTGACGAACAGCAGGATTTTTCAAAATATCCCATCGTAATTGCACCCGCTTACGAAATGATAGACGAAGCGCTTGTAGAACGTTGGAAAAACTATGTCGAAGCGGGTGGAAATCTCGTTTTAACTTGTCGTACAGGACATAAAAATCGAAACGGACATCTTTTCGAAGCGCCTTTCGGAGCGCCGATTTATCCGTTGATTGGCGCAAAAATAGATTTTTATGATTTGCTTTTACCGCAAACACCCGATACTGTTTTGTTTGATAAACAAAAATATACATGGACAAGTTGGGGAGAAATTCTTATCCCGGAAGAAAATACGGAAACTTGGGCAACCTATTCCGGAGACTTTTACGAAGGCAGCGCCGCCGTTACCCATCGCCGGTTGGGAAAAGGTACGGTAACTTACATCGGCGTGGATTCTCACAACGGACGATTGGAAAAAACGGTTTTGCAAAAACTCTATTTCCGGCTGAATATTCCGATTTTGGATTTGCCGCCCGGCCTGCATATTGAATACCGAAACGGATGGGGAATTGCGGTTAATTATGCAGATAAAACATATAATTTGCCCGTACCGGGCAATCCGGAATACCTGATCGGAGGAAAAGAAATTCCCGGAGCGGGAGTATCGGTTTGGGTAAACCGATGATAATAACTATAGCGCGAAAGTACGAAAGATCCTTTCGCCTTTTCGCGCCTTTTTTGCCTTTTATTTATAAATTCAGGGGAAAATAATACGATTTTCCATTTATTTGTATGATTTTCCATATTCTGTTTTCGTTTTTTTCGTTTTTTTGCATATTGAATTTAAACAATATTATCATGAAACGTGTAGCATTTAAAATGAAATTGAAGTCCGGCTTCAAACAGGAGTACATCAAACGACATAACGAAGTGTGGCCGGAAATAGCGGAACTTATCAAACGATCCGGAATTAGTGATTATTCTATCTTTTTAGACGAAGAAACTAATATCTTATTCAGTGTACAAAAAGTAAGCGGGGAAGTTTCTTCTCAGGGACTTGGCAGCGAGGAAATTCAACAAAAATGGTGGGATTACATGAGTGATATAATGGATGTAAATCCGGATAATTCACCGGTTTCTATTCCTTTGGAAGAAGTATTCTATTTAGCATAAAAAAGTCGGTATGCAAAAAAAAATCAATCTGTTTTTTCTTTTTTTAGGAATAAGCTGTTTCTTAGAAAACACTTTGTTTGCTCAGAACCTGCCCGGCGAATTTGAAGTGAATCTAATGCCGGAAATGACTGCCGGTTTCAAGTTAGGTATAATCGCCGGCGAACAAAGCGCATGGTTGAGCGATATTCCACTGAAGAATCAATTATTGGGAAACGGGAATATCCGTATTTCCAAACAGTCTTTGAAAGATACGGAAGGGATGATTATAGAAATCATCCCCGAAAATATTCCGGAGAACGTGGAGCTTTTTTGGTCGTTTGGAGGAACAATCCCCGTTTTTTGTAAAGATAATGTTTTCAGTGTAGAAGGGAATGCTTTTACGTTATATTATGGAGAAAGCATGTCCTTGCAAACACTGCAAGGGTGTGTTCCGCCCGGCTCAGACATCCGTTTATCAGATGCCCGCCAACAAACCTCGCCCCTCGATTTCTTTCATTCGGGAAAGAAAACCGATGCACCTGCTTTGACGGCACGATTGCCTGTTCAAACGGGAAAGAAATACTATTTTTGTTTTTACAGGCAAAATGCACAAGCGGATTATAATTATTTCATGCTGGAAACGCTTATGACCTCTTCGCCGACTTCTTTTCTACAAAGAAAAGAAAATATCTCCCGTGACTCTACAAAGGTCTTTTCCGCTTCTTGGGAAAAGGAAACCGGTAAAGTCAATGTAAAAGATTTCGACGCCAAGGGCGACGGGAAAACAATAGATTCGCACGCTATCAACAGGGCAATCGAAGCCTTGTCTTCCTGTGGAGGTGGAACGCTTTATTTTCCTCCCTGCAATTATTTATCGTATTCCATTCGCCTGAAAAGCCACATCCGTCTTTTTTTGGATGCAGGAGCCCGGATTACGGCTGCTTTTCCTTCCGCCACCGAAGGATACGACACTGCAGAACCAAACGAATACGACCGTTTTCAGGATTTTGGGCACAGTCATTGGAAGAACAGTTTGTTATGGGCGATTGGCGAAGAAGATATCACCATTTGCGGGCAGGGAACGATCGACGGAATGGGATTGAGCCGCGAAGAAAGCCGGCTCAAAGGTGTTGCTAACAAAGCGATTAGCCTGAAAGAATGTAAAAATATCACTCTAAAAGATATTCGGATGTTGCATTGCGGGCATTTCGCTTTACTGGCCACCGGAGTAGAGAACATGACCATTGATAATTTGTTGATTGATACCAATCGCGACGGATTGGATATTGATTGTTGCCGAAATGTACGCATCTCCAATTGTACGGTCAATTCGCCGTGGGACGACGCAATCGTATTGAAAGCGAGTTATGGCTTAGGATATTTCAAAGATACCGAAAACGTAACTATCACAAATTGTTTTGTGAGTGGTTACGACAAAGGAACTGTAGCCGATGGCTCGTATCAGCGTGATGAACCGCAAGCGCCCGACCATGGTTTTACTTGCGGACGGATTAAGTTCGGAACCGAATCGAGCGGCGGATTCAAAAACATTACGATTTCCAATTGCATCTTTGAACGTTGTCGCGGACTGGCTCTCGAAAGTGTTGATGGTGGTTGTTTGGAAGATATTACGATTTCCAATATTACGATGCGCGACATCGTCAATGCACCGCTCTTTTTACGCTTGGGCGCCCGGATGCGTAGCCCGTCCGGAACTCCAATCGGCAAAATGCGCCGGATATTGATTCATAATGTCAACGTTTTCAATGCCGATTCTCGCTATGCATCCATTATCAGCGGAATACCCGGACATTTCATCGAAGACGTAACACTGAGTAATATTCGTATTTGTTACAAAGGCGGTTACAGTGCGGAAAATGCGGAAATCGTGCCGCCCGAAAATGAAAAAGTATATCCCGAACCTTGGATGTTCGGAACAATCCCTGCTTCCGCCTTTTTTGTTCGACATGCACGCAACATCCGTTTTCATCATATTGATGTAGATTTCATCGAAAAAGATTTCCGTCCGGCTTTTGTGTTGGACGACGCACTTGATATTGATATAAAAGAAACGACAGTTGCTCTTCCCGACAAAGTTAAAAAGATTGAATTGCGAAACAACTCAAATGTCAGGAATGTAAAACAACTGCATGCAAAATGATTTTATGGATTATAAATTTTTCATCATATAATTAATCGGAAATAAATTAATGAAGAACAGAAGATTGATAGTGTTTGTTTTGTTGTTGTCGCTGATTTTTGTCCCGATTGGAGCGGTTGAATCTTTACCGGAATGGGTAAAAACGGTGGGCGCTCAAATACAACCTCAAAACAAACTTTGCTTTCAGGCAAATACTTTCGGCGCGGTGGGCGATGGAACGACATTGAATACGCAAGCCATTCAAACAGCCATTGATGATTGTGCCGGAAAAGGCGGCGGACGAATAACATTTGAACAGGGCGTTTATCTGACAGGCGCGCTTTATCTCAAAGACAACGTTGAATTTCACTTGGGAAAAGACGTTATTTTAAAAGCCGTTGATCGGATAGAAGATTTCCCCGATATACCTACGCGGGTAGCCGGCATTGAGATGTCTTGGCCTTCCGCTATTATCAATGTAATCGGCCGGCAAAATGTATCCATTACGGGTGAAGGCGTGATCGATGGGAATGGCCGGTATTTGTGGGAGAACTATTGGAAGATGCGTAACGACTACGATAAATGCGGTTTACGTTGGATTGTCGATTACGATTGTAAAAGGGTGCGTTCCCTCTTAGTGTCCGAATCGAGCCAGGTGACCGTTAGCGGCTTGACTTTCTTACGGGCCGGATTTTGGACAATTCAACTGTTGTACTCTTCGTATTGTACGGTAAACGGAGTGACAATTCGAAATAATACGGATGGACACGGACCCAGTACCGATGGTATTGATGTCGATTCTTCAAATCATATCTTGATTGAAAATTGCGATATCGACTGCAACGACGATAATATCTGCCTCAAAGCAGGACGCGACGCCGACGGTTTGCGTGTCGACCGGCCAACCGAGTATGTTTTGATCCGAAATTGTACTGCCCGAAAAGGAGCCGGATTAATAACTTGCGGCAGCGAAACTTCCGGAGATATTCGTTATATCTATTGCACTGAAAGTCAAGCTTTTGGCACAAGCGCTGCCTTGCGTATCAAATCGGCTACGACACGAGGAGGAACGGTGGAACATATCTACCTGAACAAAGTACAAACCGATAGCGTGAAATACATCTTCAATTGCGATATGAATTGGAATCCTTCCTATAGCTATTCTACATTGCCGACCGAATACGCCGGCAAAAGTTTGCCCGGCCATTGGAACGTAATGCTTCAAAAAGTGGAACCGGAACAAGGAATTCCCCATTTCGGAAATATTTATTTGTCGGATATCCGGTCGAAAAATACCGGAACGTTTATACATTGTGAAGGCATGGAACAATCAATTATCCGGAACGTTGAAATGAAAGATATGGATATAGAAACCGAAGAAGCCGGGGTTATCCGGTATACGGACAATTTCAGTATAAGGAATGTCAAAATCCGGGTTTCGAACGGCTCAAGCATTAAAGAACAACACAATACCTTGTTCCGGATCGAATAAAGCATGGAGAGTCAAAATCCCCGTTGCCGCATTGCTTCAAAAGTAAGAATCGCTGTTGAAACCGAAACGTTCAGAGAATCGATAACGCCGCGCATGGGAATTTTGATTCGTTTATCTGCATTGTTTAACCAAAAATCCGACAGGCCGTCAGCTTCAGTCCCCATGACGATCGCCGAAGGCAAGGTAAAATCCGTGTCCTGATACCATTGAGTTGCGGTAAGTTCGGCGGCAAAGGATTGTATGTGTTTATTTTTCAGATAAGTAACGGCTTCACTGTTTGTGCAAACGGCAACCGGTACGGTAAAAAGGCATCCGACGCTTGATCGGATGACATTGGGATTGTAAATATCGGTCAAAGGATTGCAAACGACAACAGCATCGGCTTTTGCCGCATCCGCTGTTCGTAAAATGGCTCCGAGATTTCCCGGCTTTTCTACAGTTTCCAATACGATGATGAACGGATTTTCCGACAAATTCAAGTCGGTTAAAACATGAGAATGGGGTTTAGCTAAAGCTAATATCCCGTCTGAATTTTCACGGTAAGCTATTTTTTGAAAAACAATTTCGTTTACTTCATAAAGAATCGTAGACGGAATGGAATGAATAATTTCGGGATAATCTGTTTTTTCAAATAATTCGGGACATACATAGACCGAATCAAGAGAATAATTACCCGCGAAAGCTAACTTTAATTCGCGAGCGCCTTCAACGACAAAAAGTCCTTGTGCTTTCCGTTCGCGGGCTTTTGTGCTTAATAGATGAATGTTTTTGATTCGATTGTTTTGTAAGCTGGTAATACGTTCCATTTCACTGTTTTTTCTTTTCTTCGTAATCGCGTATAAAGATTACATAGACTTGTAAAATAGCCGAAACGAGTAAACAAATAATCCATTCGTTCATTTTGTTGAACATAAAATAAGAAGAAACCGGCAGTAATAACGCTGCAATAGCCTGTTGAATATTTAATCTTTTTAAGCGGATGTTATCGCCCTTATAAGGATTTATGAGAAAAAGCAGAGCAACGCCGACACCGGCGCCGGCATAAATATACGGAATAAAATTCCATTCCGTAGTATAGAAAATAGCGGAAAGTAAGAGAAGAATGTTGCAAGTATAGAATAAAAAATCTTTGAATTTCCGGCTCATTTTATTCTTTTATGATAAATAATTCTTCGTTTGGTTTGACCATCCGGTATTGTTCCCGCGCCAATTTTTCCAAACTTTCATTATCGCTCCGCAAAGCATTCAATTTTTGCAGATTTTCTTCCTTTTGCTTCGTGTGATATTCGATATCTTCTTTTAATTGATGGATTTGCCACCGGTAAGAAAATCCTTTGAAAATCGAGTTTTCACTCATAAAAAAAGAAACTAAAATAAATATGATGGCTGTAACCCAATATTTGTTCAGTTTATTTTTTGCCAAGCTGAATATTTTTAATACAAATTGTTTCATAAAAAATCCGTTAAAGAAGTTATTGTTTTGCTTTTTGTCGCAAAATTTCGATTATTCCGGGCAATAAAGAGACAAAGATGATTGCAAAAATCAGAAAACTTAGATTCTTTTTTACAAAATCCAATTCACCGAAAAAATAACCTGCATACATAAACAAAGGTACCCATGAGATTCCGCCGATTATATTGTAGCTAAAAAAACGAGCATAAGTCATTTTACCCATTCCCGCCACGAAAGGCGCAAAGGTGCGTATAATAGGAACAAAACGAGCGATAATGATGGTTTTTCCTCCGTGTTTTTCGTAGAAATCATGAGTTTTTTCCAGATAACTCTGCTTAAAAATTTTGGAATTGGGGTTGCTAAAAAGTTTTTCTCCAAAGAACTTCCCGATCAAATAATTACTTGCGTCGCCCAAAACCGCCGCTACAATCAGCAACAATACCATTAAATGGACATTGATATAATTTGTTCCCAAAGAAGCCAATGCTCCCGCTACGAATAAAAGAGAGTCGCCGGGTAAAAAAGGAGTGACTACCAAACCTGTTTCACAAAAAATAATTAAAAACAGGATGGCATAAATCCACATTCCATATTGTGCGATCATTTCCGCTAAATGAACATCTATGTGTATAATAAAATCAATAAACCAGTTAATCAAATCCATATTTCATAAGTTGAAAAGTACAAAGGTAATTATTTTTTAACTAAAAACAAGTCCGGTGTCAGCGCTTCAGCGATTAAAAAAAATTTCAGTTTTTAATTTTGGATAAAAAGTAAAAGACAAATCGTGTCCACCTTTCCTGTATGATTAGGCAAGTTATCAGGAGTTAAAAAATGTAGCAACCGTATCTGTATCGTAAAAAAAGAGCGTCATTTCTACGACATTTGAATTTTATTTGTAGAAGTTTGATTTTTATTCTTTTGCACTTGGAAAAATAAGGTTTTTCATGTAATTTTGCACCGTATTAGCATTTTAGCAAAAAAATATGATAAAAATAACATTCCCGGATGGTTCTATTCGCGAATACGCAAAAGGAATCACTGCTATGGAAATAGCAGAAAGTATTAGTTCCCGTTTGGCGCAAGACGTTTTGGCAGTTAGCGTCAATGGAGAAACATGGGATTTATCCCGTCCCATATCTCAGGATGCAACAATTCAATTGTATAAATGGGAAGACGCAGAAGGTAAACATGCTTTTTGGCATTCGTCTGCTCACTTATTGGCCGAAGCATTACAAGAATTGTATCCCGGTATTAAATTCGGTATTGGTCCGGCTATTGAAACCGGTTTTTATTACGATGTAGATCCGGGAGAAGGAATAACCATCAAAGATGCGGATTTGTCGGCAATTGAAAAGAAAATACAGGAATTGGCAGCCCAAAAATCACCCATACGTCGCGAATCTATTTCCCAAAAAGATGCATTAAAAATGTTTGGAGAGAGGGGCGAAACGTATAAAGCCGAATTAATCGGCGAATTGGCCGACGGCACGATTACGACGTATACGCAAGGTCATTTTACCGACCTTTGCCGTGGCCCCCACTTACCGGATACATCTTATATTAAAGCGGTTAAACTGATGTCGGTAGCCGGAGCATATTGGAGAGGCGATGAAAAACGCAAGCAATTAACCCGCATTTACGGTATTACTTTCCCAAAAAAGAAATTACTGGATGAATATCTTGTTTTGGTGGAAGAAGCTAAAAAACGGGATCACCGTAAACTCGGCAAAGAAATGGAATTGTTTACTTTTTCTCAAAATGTAGGACAAGGTCTTCCGCTTTGGTTGCCTAAAGGAACTCAACTGCGTTTGAAATTGGAAGATTTCCTCAAACGAATACAAAAAGAATACGGCTATCAACAAGTAATAACACCGCACATCGGGAATAAAATGCTTTACGTAACTTCCGGTCATTACGCAAAATACGGGAAAGACTCTTTTCAACCCATCCATACGCCGGAAGAAGGCGAAGAATTTTTGTTAAAGCCGATGAATTGTCCTCATCATTGCGAGATTTACAAGGCATTTCCCCGTTCCTACAAAGAATTGCCGTTGCGATTGGCCGAATTTGGAACGGTTTATCGCTATGAACAAAGCGGAGAACTTCACGGTTTGACCCGTGTAAGAGGCTTTACGCAGGATGACGCACATATTTTTTGTTCGCCGGATCAAGTAAAAGAAGAATTTATTAAAGTGATGGATATTATTCATATTATTTTCCGCGCATTGAATTTTACGGATTATGAAGCTCAAATCTCTTTAAGAGATCCGGATAATAAAGATAAATACATCGGTTCGGAAGAAAATTGGAAAAACGCAGAAAATGCTATCATTGAAGTCTGTCAAGAAAAAGGGATCACAGCGAAAATCGAATTGGGAGAAGCTGCATTTTATGGTCCCAAGTTGGATTTTATGGTTAGAGACGCCTTAGGCAGAAAATGGCAATTAGGAACAATTCAGGTGGATTATAATTTACCGGAACGTTTTGAATTGGAATATGTAGGCGCAGATAATCAAAAACATCGTCCGGTGATGATTCACCGCGCTCCTTTTGGTTCGATGGAACGGTTTGTAGCCGTTTTGATTGAACATACCGCCGGTAAATTTCCTTTATGGCTTGTACCTGATCAAGCGGTTATTTTGCCTATCAGCGAGAAATTTAACGAATATGCAGCGGAAATAGCCAAAGAACTGCAAAAACGATATATTCGAGCGATTGTGGATGATAGAAATGAGAAAATCGGACGCAAAATCAGAGACAATGAATTGAAAAAAATTCCTTATATGCTAATTATAGGAGAAAAAGAAGTAGAAAATCGAGAAATTTCTGTAAGAAAACAGGGAGAAGGTGATGTTGGTTCAATGAAAATTACTAACTTTGCCGAAATTTTAAACAATGAAGTTGAAAAACAAATGAATCAATTTAAGTGAGAGCCGTAAACAAGTTGACCCGTTTAGACTCTTACTAACGTAATTATTAATGAAGAAAGACAATCTAAAAGATCAGTACAGAGTTAATGAAAAAATTCGCGTGAAAGAAGTTCGCGTTGTAGGAGATAATGTAGAGCAAGGTATATATTCTACTACAGAAGCTTTGAAAATGGCGCAAGATCAAGGTTTAGATTTAATTGAAATTTCACCAAATGCAGTTCCTCCCGTTTGTAGAATATCTGATTATCAGAAATTTATCTATCAACAAAAAAAACGTCAGAAAGAACAGAAAGCAAAATCGGTGAAAATCGTGGTGAAAGAAATTCGCTTTGGTCCTCAAACCGATGATCACGATTACAATTTTAAATTAAAACATGCTAAAAGTTTTTTGGAAGAAGGAGCTAAAGTAAAAGCATACGTGTTTTTCAAAGGCCGTTCTATTTTGTTCAAGGAACAAGGCGAAGTATTATTACTTCGGTTTGCCAACGATTTGGAAGACTATGGAAAAGTAGAGCAAATGCCCACTTTGGAAGGAAAAAAAATGATTATTATGCTTACGCCTAAAAAAGTTGGCGCCGTTTCTAAAAAACCAAAGGAAATAAATCAAACAAACGCCGAATCAAGTGAATAATGAAATTTTCATTCATCGTTCATTTGTTTCACTAATTATAAATTAATTAATAAAAAAGTACAATGCCTAAAATGAAGACTAATTCCGGTGCCAAAAAAAGATTCGCTCTTACCGGAACAGGAAAAATCAAAAGAAAACATGCTTTTAAAAGTCACATTCTAACAAAGAAAACTAAAAAGCAAAAAAGAAGGCTAACCCATTTTTCAATTCTGAGTAGTTCCAACGTAACCAGCGTTAAGGAAATGTTAGGATTGAAATAACCGGATACCTTAAGTGATTTTCTAAAAGATTTATTAACAGAAATTTAGCATCTAAAGATCGTAAAAAAACGGCGCTAACTTTCACAACATTTTAATTATTATGCCCAGATCGGTCAATCATGTAGCTTCAAGAGCTAAAAGAAAAAGAATCCTCAAATTAACAAGAGGTTATTATGGCGCAAGAAAAAACGTATGGACAGTCGCCAAAAATACATGGGAAAAAGGTTTAACGTATGCTTTCCGCGACCGGAGAACTAAAAAACGTAATTTTCGCGCTTTATGGATTCAGCGTATTAATGCCGCTGCCCGTTTGGAAGGTTTATCTTATTCCAAATTGATGGGTGCATTGCATGAAAAAGGGATTGAAATCAATCGTAAGGTTCTTGCCGACCTTGCGATGAATCACCCGGAAGCATTCAAAGCAATCGTAAATAAAGTAAAATAAAGACATTGTCAATGCTGAAAAGAGATCCGGAACTGATGATTTTTCCGGATGCCCCCAATTGTTTCACTTCATTGGGGGTTATTTATATTGAACGCTTTCGGCTTTCTTTGTAAAGTTGTATTTGCAGGGTTGCTTAGACTTCTGTTTGCCTTTTTCGCTTCTTTTTTCGGTAATGGCAATGGATTAATTCCAGGTGAGATTTATAACAGTTGATCATGCAAAATACAACATTAGGGCAAATAGATAGATTGATTATTCACTCTGTTGGAAATAAAAATAACGGAGAAGGAGCTCGTTTTTCCAATAGTTTTTCTGATTTCAGCAATACGGAAGAACATATATTACATTTGATAAATAACAGTTTTAAGTCAGACGAATTATTTCAGTTTTATTTTATACCTGAATTGACATTAAATCCTGTTTTTCAATTTGTAAACGCTATTTTCCAAGAAAAAGAATCTTTGTAACTATTCAGCTACTTTAGCCACACAGTTCATCGCCATCCAAACATTTTGAGAATTTTTGATAGCGGTATCAATAACCGAACGGATGATTGCAAACGCCGTAGCGCCGCCAGTTGAGCGGAAAAGTCCGGAAACTTTCTGTTTGACTTTGAAAGTTCTTACCGCCCGCTCGGAAGCGTTATTATCCGGCGGCACATCGTAAGAGTAAAGGAAGCGGAAGAGATGTTGCCGATATTGGGTCAGTCTGTTTTGGAAAGTAATCAGCTTTTTATATTTGGGGTCAACTCTCTGTTGCAGTAATTCATCGAGACGCTGTTCCAACTGTTTTCGTTTTTCGA
>JAIRLY010000271.1 GCA_031259075.1 Dysgonamonadaceae bacterium
TGGTGGAGTCGCTCAATTCGGTAAAAACAATCAAACAGTTTGGAATTGAGGATTTTGCCAATATCAAAACGGAAAATAAATTTATTCGTTTATTGGATTCAGTCTATAAATCATCGATCAATTCATTTTTTTCTACAAACTCATCCGAATTTGTCAGTCGCATTTTTACGATAATTATCCTGTGGATTGGTTCTTATTTTGTGATTGACAGCACAATAACACCGGGTGAATTGTTGAGTTTTTACGCGCTTATCGGCTACCTGACGGGGCCGGTTTCAAATTTAATTGGAATGAATAAAACGGTACAAAATGCTTTGATTGCCGCCGATCGCTTGTTTGAAATCATGGATTTGGAACGTGAAAACGATGAGAATAAGATTGAATTACAAAAAGATATGATTGGCGATATCCGTTTTGAAAATGTGTCGTTCAGTTACGGAACACGTGTTGATGTTTTCGAAAATCTTAATTTGTTTCTAAAAAAAGGTGAATTGACCGCTATCATTGGCGAAAGCGGATCGGGAAAAACGACACTTGCCTCATTGTTGCAAAAACTGTATCCGCTTAAATCGGGGAAAATCATGATTGGAGAAATAAATATCAATTATATCGAAAATCAAAGCCTTAGAAAAATTGTTAGCAGTGTTCCGCAACAACTCAACTTGTTTGCCGGAAATGTGATTGAAAATATTGCGCTTGGGGAATTTAATCCTGATTTACAACGGATAACCGGTATTTGTTCGATGTTGGGTATGATGCCCTTTATTGAAAAATTACCCGCAGGTTTCGACACATATTTGGGTGAAAACGGCGCTTCACTTTCGGGCGGACAAAAACAACGCCTGGCAATCGCCCGCGCCTTATATAAAAATCCGGAAATCCTGATTTTGGACGAAGCGACTTCTTCGCTGGATTCCGAATCGGAACAGTTTGTTCAACAAACGATTCAACAATTTAAAAATCAGGGGAAAACAATTATCATTATCGCACATCGCTTGAGTACGGTCGTCAATGCCGATAAAATTGTGGTGCTTGAAAACGGACAGGTTATTGAGCAAGGCTCACACGATGAGTTATTTGCTCTTAGAGGACGATATTCCCAAATGTGGGAAAAACAAATTCCGGTTAGAAAGTAAAAATTTTTTAAACCGGATGAAAAATAATTTGATGAAAACCGTTGGCTTCTCGTTGATAATTCCTGTTTATAATCAACATGAAATAAAAAAGCAAGTGTTGAAAAAGGAAAGGCAACTTTCGGATATTTTGTTAGCCAACAATCAATTATATAAAGACGTTTATTTCGAAATAGAAAAACTCTGTCAGGAAGTCAGACAAAGCCGGAAAAATATACAGCATAACTTTGTGCAATAAAAACATGCGGCAGTTGGCTTCTATTCCCTATAGATAAAGTCCTTTCAAGACTTTGGAGATGGATTGGAAACAGAATACGGATGGAACTTTTCTCCGACAAATAGCGCCTCAAAAAAAGATTTAGCCCTATAATCTTTATAAAAAGAAAAGACTATTTTATAACGAATTTTATTAATTTTGTATTCTGTAAAATTTTTCATGAAAAGAATCAGTGTAATTATTAATCCAATATCAGGAACAGCATCTAAGAAGCATATTCCGATGTTATTAGATCAGTATATTCCATCAAATAAATTTGAAAAACAATTTTTTTTCACAGAATATCACGGTCATGCGTTTGAAATGGCAAGTCAAGCAGTTCAGAACAGGTCTGATTTTGTAATTGCTGTAGGGGGCGACGGAACGGTTAATGAAGTGGCTAAAGCGCTGATACATTCTTCTTCGGTTTTGGGTATTATACCAATGGGGTCCGGAAACGGTTTGGCAAGAGATCTTTTTATTCCCATGGATGTCCGCAAAGCGATAGAAGTGATTGCCGAGCAACAAATAACCTGTATTGACTATTGTAAAGCCAATGAACAGATCTTTTTCTGTACCTGTGGAGTCGGTTTTGACGCATTGATCAGTAAACGTTTGGCAGAAAAAAAACGACGAGGCCCTTTCGCTTATTTGAAGAGCATTGCTATTGAATACTTGAGTTTTAAGCCGGATACTTATGAAATTATACTTGAAGATAAAGTATTGACTAAAAAAGCTTTTTTGTTGACTTGCGCCAATGCATCCCAATATGGAAACAATGCATTTATTGCTCCTCATGCTCGTATGAACGACGGAGTAATGGATATCGCTATCCTTTTTCCATTTACTTTCTGGGATTTAGGCCCATTGATTGTACAAATGTTTACAAAACAAATTGATAAAAATTCTAAAACAGAGTATTATAAAGCGAAACAAGTTATTCTAAAAAGAAAAAAACCGGGGATAGTTCATGTGGATGGAGAACCGATTCAGATGGGGGATATTATTTCGATCCGGACGATACATAACGGTTTGAATGTTATTGTCCCGAATGATCCGGTTTATAGGGATTATTAATAGTTTTATGATAATTTAATAATATGAATACCGGATATGATACCTAATCGTGCTACATCCCATTCCGTTAGGAATGTATCGCTACGAGATGCAATTTTGCTCAATTGGTACTATATCCGGTATCCATATTAATTATGCTTATTTTAATTTTTTATTATCTTTGCATCAATTAAAGTACAGCCTATGCATCGAAAATTTTTATTCCATAAAATAATAGCTACCGGATTTGCCGCCGGATATTTTCCTGTAGCTCCCGGAACAGCAGGAGCCGCTTTAGCTACTGTTATTTGGTGGATACTCTCAATTTTTTCCTCTTCTCCTTGTACATTAGTATTAATTACCGCCTTTTTAATTGTTGTATTTACAGCTTTAGGTATATGGTCGTCCGGTATTGTGGAATCGTTGTGGGGCAAAGATCCCGCTCGAGTGGTAGTAGATGAAATGGTAGGCGTCTGGATACCACTTTTAGCAGTAAAGGATGGAAATATCTATTATATGTTATGCGCCTTTGTTTTATTCCGCTTATTTGATATTTTCAAACCTTTTGGAATCCGAAAAATGGAAAACATCAAGGGAGGGTGGGGTATTATGATGGACGATATTGTGGCAGGGGTGTATAGTTTGTTTATTTTAATTGGAATACAATGGCTGATTGGATAAAGAAAAGTGTTAAAAATATTTCCGGCAAAGGAGGTCTATTTATGTTTTTACGGGCGCAATTATCTTCCCAGTTAGCCAGTCTTACCGACTTTCTTGTCACCATTATATTAGCTAAATTCTTCCATTTTTTTTATGTATATGCCACTTTTACAGGATCGGTCTGTGGAGGAATCATCAATTGCATTGTCAATTACCAGTGGACATTCAAAGCCTTATCAGTAAAAAAAAGATATGTTGTAATAAAATATATTCTTGTATGGGTCGGCAGTATTTTTCTGAATACTTCCGGCACCTATTTAATAACAGAATTGTTGAGGAAAATTACTTGGTTGACATCTTTTCTCGGGTATCTGTTTGACGATGTGTTTATCGTATCCAAAATTATCGTATCATTAGCGGTTGGATTTGGATGGAATTACAATATGCAGCGTATATTTGTTTATCGCAATAAAAATTTCAGTAAAATATTAAAAAAACACAAATAATAGACTAATTGGAATGAAAAAAATGAATGTAAGAGATAAGACTCAACAGATCGTTTACAAGATCATCAATCCCATTGTATGGGGTATGGTTAAAATAGGAATTACGCCTAATTTTGTTACCGGAACGGGTTTGTTTTTAAACATAATAGCTTGCTATGTACTTATTTATGGAGCAATACATGCTGAGCGAGGCGATTTTTCTTCTGTAGGTTGGGCAGGAGCTATTGTTCTGTTTGCCGGTTTGTTTGATATGTTAGACGGACAAGTTGCCCGTATTGGAAAAAGTTCCTCCAGGTATGGAGCTTTGTTCGATTCTGTAATGGACAGGTATAGCGAATTGACGGTTTTGTTTGGTATTTGTTATTATTTGATTCTGCAAGCTTACTTCTTCAGTTCCTTGTTTGGTTTTATCGCTCTTATCGGCTCCATGATGGTTAGTTATGTACGTGCTCGTGCCGAAGGATTGGGTATTGAATGTAAGGGTGGATTTATGCAACGTCCCGAACGGGTCGTGATTATCAGTTTAGCCTCTATCGGTTGCGGCATTTTCAATCAATTATTAGTTTTGGTTATACCATTGGCTCTTGTTGCTTTGTTTTCCAATATTACAGCCATTGGACGTTTAAATCGCTGCCGTAAAATGTTAATAAAAGAAGATGCAAACAAATAATGAAAGAGAATGTATTAATTATTGTCGGCATAACGTTGTTTTGTTTATTAACGATAATATTTGTCGGTTTACGTCCGGAACATATATTAATAGTTGTTTTTGTTAGTGTTTTATTTTTTGCCGGTCAAAAAACTCGTAAATTCATTGTCGGATTTATTCCGTTTGTCCTTTTTGCTGTTTCTTACGATTGGATGCGCGTTTATCCTAACTACAAGGTAAATCCGATTGATATAGAAGGGTTATACAATCTGGAAAAATCACTTTTTGGAATTACAAATCAAGGTATGCGGTTGATTCCGTCCGAATATTTTGCTTTACATCATCATTCGGTAGTTGATTTTCTGAGTGGTATCTTTTATTTGGGATGGGTTCCTGTTCCGGTTATTTTTGGAATATATTTGTATCTGATAAACAGGAAGGACGTTTTTTTGCGGTTTTCAATGGTTTTTCTTTTCGTTAATCTAATTGGTTTTTTGGTCTATTATATTCATCCTGCAGCGCCGCCTTGGTACGCAATGAATTTCGGATTTGAACCTGTTTTAAGTACATCCGGGAATATAGCCGGCTTGTCAAGGTTTGATACTATCGTTGGTTTTCCTCTGTTTGATTTCATTTATGGGCGAAATGCGAATGTTTTCGCAGCGTTTCCTTCATTACATTCTGCTTATTTGGTGATTGCGCTTTTTTATGCGTTCAAAAATAAATGCCGTTGGAACATTCTTGTAACGATTGCCGTATTTATGTGCGGTATTTGGTTTACAGCGGTATATACTGCTCATCATTATATAATAGATGTTTTCTCCGGTATTTTTTGCGCTTTACTTGGAATCTTTTTATTCGAATATGTATTAATGAATCGATTCTGTTTTAAAGTTTTCTTTAACAAGTATTTAAATTATATACAATAGAAATAGAATGAAAGAAAAATTGATTGATAAGGAGGAGATACGAAATTTGCATCCGGTTTTTAAAGGACGTTTAGGAGATATGCTTATTAAAATGCTTTTCAGTTTTACCGGCGCTAACAAAGTGAATGTCGTTTATGATGCCTCCAAACACACGGAGACGGGATTGGAATTTGTCAATGACCTGCTCGACAAACAAGGGATTATTCGCAGAGTATATAATTATGAAGTGCTTGATAATTTTCAGGAAGGCCCATTTATAACTGTTTCCAATCATCCTTACGGCCATCTCGACGGTATTATTGCGATTAGTGTCATAGCGAGTAAGCGTGAAGATTACAAAATGATGGTGAATTGGATGTTAAACAAGATTGATACGATGGCCGATCATTTTATCGGAGTGAATCCGTATGCCAAAGGAAGCAAAATGGCAGCTGTTAAATCCAGTGTTGGGGGTGTAAAACAATGCCTTGAACATTTGCAGGAGGGGCATCCACTTGGTTTTTTTCCGGCTGGAGGCGTTTCTTCTCCTCATTGGATGCGGGAACCGGAAGATCGTGAATGGCAGATTTCCGTATTAAAACTGATTAAGAAAGCAAAAGTTCCGATTATACCGGTGTATATTTCAGGAAATAATTCATGGCTGTATCGTTTTCTCGGCCTGATTGATTGGCGAATACGTATGGTGCGTTTGATGCATGAGGTGACAAATAAAAGAGGTAAAAATATAGATATCTGTTTGGGTGAACCAATTACAGTGAACGAGCAGTCCCAATATGATGATATACGTACTTTTGGAACGTTTTTGAAAACAAGAACATACGATTTAAAAAAGATTTGAATACTTCCCTAATTTTCAATTTGGGCTTCATCTTTTGTCAAATCTAATTTCTCGTTGTCGGAGCCGCGTTCTAAATAGAGTTTTTTCAATGGATCTTTGTTTATTTCCTTGTCTGTTGCTCGGTTTCGATGAATGTCAATTGCCAAATAAAGCGCATTTCTGAGCGACAGGGGAGAAGTTAAATTTTTTCCGGCTTTTTCAAGGGAAATATTTTGATTGGGAGCCGTTATAATATAAGGTAAATTTGCGGTAAAAATAACACCTTCTCCTTGCGTTAGCGTTTGAAAAGCAATCATTCCTTGATCGTAATACATAGCTAAAACAGCGTCGAATTTCAAATAAGCTTCCGAATGGAAAAAATCGTCTGCCGAATAAGGACCGATGCAAAAAATACTTTCTTCTGCCGCCGCTTTTATAGCAGGGATTATAATTTCGTCTTCTTCTTTTCCATGGTTTCCTTTTATGTCGGCGTGCGGATTTAAAGATAAAACGGCTATTCGGGGAGACGTAATCATAAAATCTCTTATTAGAGTAGATTGGAGTATCTTTATTTTTTCCGTCAGTGATTCTACCGTCAGTGATGATATGATTTTGGAAAAAGGAATATTGTTGGTCGCCAATGCAATTCGAAGCGAATCGTTGACCAGTATTTTCAAGTTTTTGTTTTCATTTTTTGTTGCCGGTTCTAAAAGAGGAATAGGGTCTGTTGTACCGGGTGTTGTGATAAGAACATCAATTGCTTTCGCTTTTAATTCTTCCAATGCTTTCTTTAATGCTTTATCGGAAATTTTGACACTTTCGTTCGTTAATTTTCCAAATTCAACGATTATTTCTTCGTTAGTAATGTTAAAAACATTGAGCCGGTTGACTCCTGCTTCTTCGGTTTTATTGATGTTGCTTACGTTCAGCGACTGCGATTCAAGATTTTTTCGATGATATGCCAATACTTTCGATGAACCGTAAATAATCGGAATACAGAGTTCATACATGCGGGCGTCTCCAAATGCTTTAATGATGAGTTCGTATGCAATGCCGTTTGTATTACCTTGACAAATCCCAACTTTTATTATTTTTTCATTCATTTTAATAGTATTATTTTTTGAATTGAAGATACAAAGATATATGAAAAATTTCAATTTACACACAGACAGATAAAAATAGAAATGGGTTAATTCTTTTATTGAGGTGCTATTTGTCGGAGAAATGTTCCATCTGTGTTTTGTTTCCAATCCATCCCGAAAGTCCTTTCAGATAAGGTCAGATAAGATAAAAGAACGTGTATTGTTTAGACAAACCGCTTTTTCGTCGAAGGCGAGGGGAATATAAAATACAGTTACAACAACGGTCATATCGCCAATGACCCCGTCTTAGCCTCTCAAAACTTTTTAAAAGTTCTTGAAAAAATGCCTTCTCTAATCGAAACGCATGAAGCCAAAGCGAAAGCCTTGGAAAAAGACATTCCCGCTCTGCAGGAGGTGGTTAAGGCAACATGGCGCAAGGAAGACGTGTTGAAAGAACTCAAAGCCGAACTGGCAGCGCTGAGCAGGAAAATCTATGGGAATATTACTTTGTATTATTCCAGCGATTGAGAATATATGCCGACAATCCCTTGCATATTGGCGATATGGGGGGAGGCTACGAAGACAATAAACAGTTAGACGC
>JAIRLY010000280.1 GCA_031259075.1 Dysgonamonadaceae bacterium
CCGTCAAAGAACAGGAATGCCTATCCGATGACCGACATGCAGACATTCCCCTCGTATGTGAAAATTTACGTCAATGGGAAAGCGTGTGGCGACGCCTGGTTGCCGGACGACCCGGCCGACCATCGCGGGGCGCTGTCATGGTTTGCGCAGCCGCGTGATAGACGGCTATATGAAGCCGGTTCCTACGGATATTTGATCAAAACGCAGGTTCCGCTTGCGGCGCTGACCGAAGGACAGGACCTCCGTATTCGTTTCGAAGTGCCGGAAGGTGTAAACGGAGGAGTGGCTATCTACGGAAAAGATTTCGGACGTTATCCGTTGGATCCGACGTTAGTCTTTGTCGAGAAATAGTAGCAGGGAGCACATAGATGATCAGGACTTACGCAGAGGCAAGAGGGAGATGCCTCTGCGTAAATTCTTGAAATCTTTACTCTCACAGCATGTAAGCGTAACAGATAAAAATCTCTTCCCCTGTATAAGAACAGTTTTTTCATTTCATGCACTTGGGAAACCCAAGTTTTTCATTTAATTTTGCGCCATTAATTTTAAATATGTCATCGAAATTCTTCACCAATCAGGCAGAAAACACGCTAATCAACAAGTTTGAGGGCGTAATTAGCAACAATCCGGATATCAATTGTTTTGATGCGATGGTTGGATATTTGCGAGCTTCGGGGTATTTTGAAATACAGCCCTTTCTGTATAGAATGGGTACAGTTCGTATTCTTGCAGGCATCAATGCCGACAAGTTTATCGCCGATGCACAGGCAAAGGGGATATTGTATTTTGGTAATCCCGAACAGGCGAAAGAAGATTTTTTGAATAGCGTAAAAAAAGACATCGAAAATTCCGACTATTCGGAAATAGTAGAAAATGGCATTTTACAGTTTATAGATGATATTATCCGAAAAAAAATTGAAGTACGCGCTCATCCGAGCAAGAAAATTCACGCAAAAATATATATTCTCTATCCCCGGAATTTTAATGAGCATACTTTAACTGCTGCGGCAATAACCGGTTCGAGCAATCTTTCCGGCTATGGTTTAGGCATTGGCAACGACCGTCAGTATGAGTTTAATGTGTTACTCAACGAAAATACAGATGTACAATTTGCCAAAAATGAATTTGAACAACGTTGGCAGGAAGCCGAAGGTTGTGATATTCTGCCGACGGATATTGGAAAAGCAAGGCAAGAAACATATTTGGCAGGTGATGTTACGCCTTATGAAATGTATGTCAAGATGTTGATAGAATATTTCGGAGAAGCGGTTAGTTACAAGAATGAAAATCCATACGAATTGCCAGAAAATTTCCGAAAAATGGAATACCAGATAGATGCTGCCGAAGACGGTTACCGGAAAATGTTGAAATATGACGGATTTTTTCTTTCCGATGTGGTAGGATTGGGAAAAACAGTGATTGCTGCGATGATTGCCAAACGATATGTGATAGAAAACGGATTAAATAACACCAAAATTCTCGTAGTGTATCCTCCGGCTTTGGAGAAGAATTGGAAATCTACGTTTGCCAAATTTTCACTCGACAAAAATACAAAATTTGTCTCCACCGGCAGTTTGTCAAAGGTTTTAGATATTGGTAATGATGACTACTGGAACGCAGATGAATACGATTTAGTCTTAGTTGATGAATCGCACAAATTCCGCAATCATAAAACTGCGATGTTCCGCCAGTTGCAGGAAATATGCAAATGCCCAAGAATTAACACAGGAAGAATTGACGGACGGAAGAAAAAAATAATGTTGATTTCCGCAACCCCGTTAAACAATTCGCCGGAAGATATTTACTACCAGATTTTGCTTTTTCAAAACCCTCGACAATCCACATTGAATGGAGCGCCGAACTTGACGGCTTTCTTTGCACCTAAAACGGCAGAGTATAAAAAGTTAAAATCTTCTCCTAAACTGGATATTGACGCGTTAAAGCAATTGTACGAAGAAATTCGAGAAAGAGTGATCAAGCCAATTACGGTACGAAGAACGCGTAGGGATATTGAAAAAACAAAGCGTTTTGCAAAAGACGTGGAAGAATTTCCCAAAGTACAAAAACCCATCAAAATTGAATATCAGTTAGACGATGAATTAACGACGCTGTTCGACCTTACGGTTTTATGTTTGATTGAAAAACTGAATTATAGCCGTTATCAGGCGATAGCCAGTTTAAAACCGGAAATTCAAAACCGACATTACGAAAAGGCCGAATTGGTATCCAAATCTTTGGCTTTCATTGTGAAAACGCTTTTGATTAAGCGGCTCGAAAGCAGTTTTTACGCATTTCGCGAATCTTTGGAACGCTTTCAAACAGCCAACCTGCGGATGATAGAAATGTTTGATAAAGGGAAAGTCTATATTGCACCCGATTTGGATTTGAATAAGTTTTACGATAAAGGACTTACAGAAGAAGAAATTGAAGAGGAAATAACAAAGGCGGCAGAAGAAAATTCTAAAAACCGAATATTCAAACCTGACGACTTCAATCCGGAATTTATCAAACAACTGATTGCCGACCGGCAAATTTTGGATGATCTGACAGGCTTGTGGAAAAAAATCGGCGATACAGACCCGAAACTGGCGGAATTTTTAAATCGTTTGGACAAGGAATTTTTCGACAAAGAGAAAAATATAGGGCAGAAATTAGTAGTATTTTCCGAATCGACAGACACGATAGAATATTTGCAAAAGCATATCAAACGAAACGATGTCTTAACTGTTTCGGCGAAAAACAGGACTGAGAAATTTGCTGAAATAGAGGAGAATTTTGACGCTAATATCAAACCGGAAGACCAAAAAAACGATTACAATATCATTCTTTCGACCGAAGCGCTTGCCGAAGGAGTGAATTTGCACCGTTCGAATATAATTATTAACTACGATACACCCTGGAATTCAACCCGACTGATGCAACGTATCGGACGCGTAAACCGTATTGGCTCTGTCGCGAAAAACATATACAACTATGTGTTTTATCCTTCGACAAGAGGCAACGCACAAATTAATCTGATAAACAATTCGCTGGCGAAAATTCAGGCGTTTCATACCGCATTCGGAGAAGATAATCAAATCTATTCGACGGATGAAATTGTTGATTTGAATTTAAGTAAACTTTTTGAAGAGGGCCTACCCGAAGAGGAGTTAAACAGGGAGTTTCAGTATCTGGAGGAAATCCGTGAACTGAAGGCGCATGACCCAAAAGAATACAAGAGAATAGAGAACTTAAGTTTACGGTGTCGTACCGGTAGATGTTTAACAGAAGCGGATACAACGCCCCACGATGCTTCGCTTGTCTTCCTCAAAACCGATAAAATAAAAAGTTTTTTTCTCGTAAATAACGAAACGATAGAAGAGTTGTCAGCCTTGCAAGCTATAGATTTGTTTAAAGCCGACAAGGTCGAACCACGGGCGAAACGAATCCCCGACCACCACAAACATGTAAAAGCAGCTGAACAAAAGTTCAAAGCCGAAATCCAATCGGCATACAATCAACAAAGTAGTGTAATCGCTTCCGGGAAACATGTTACCACCGCTTTAGCCTTTATCCGGCGGCACAGGTCAATGGTCGAAG
>JAIRLY010000306.1 GCA_031259075.1 Dysgonamonadaceae bacterium
GTTATCGGCGAAACCGAGATAATGGAATACGGTAAAACAGTCATCGATTTGTGGAACGCCAAAGCAATCGTCCCAACAGGGTGGAATGTCGATGTGAAAGGAATAATATCGTCGTGGAAAAATTTCGCAAACAACATCGAAGCAGACAACGAAACTGCGATGATTTGCTCGTCGAACGGCATAATACGTTTCGCGCCGCATATCCTGAACGAACAGGATGCTGTGGATTTTGACAATAAATACGATTTAAAAGTGGCTACCGGAAGTGTGTCGATATTCAAAACCGTCGGAAATGTATGGAAATGCGCAGAATGGAATACGAAACCGTAGCAGGATTACGACGATTGCATAATTTACGAAGCGACCTTGTTGATTCTTCGACTACATCAACAGGTAATCATCACAAAATAAGTTGCACATAATTGAGTATAAATTTTCGGACGAGGCTTGCCTCGTCCGAAAAAACAATTACGGTTTTTATGTCAAGTCAAAATAAATACCCTATTGATAAATTAAATGTACCGACTTTTACGTTTACGCCTTCCGCTCCCGTAATATTTGCCAATCCATATTTATAGCCTGTTCCGACAACGTATTTATTCGAAATTTCAATACCAAAACCTGCTCCAAGTCCAAAGTCAAAATGTTTCAACTGCATTTCCGTATTCACGGCTTCATCGAAAGCGTCTATACTGACAGGCCCGCTTTTTAATCTTGCCGCAAAGATGTATCCGAGATATGGTCCGGCTGTAACATAGAATTTTAGCTTATCCGTACCCATTTTGTATTTTATGTTTACGGGTAATTGCAAATTGTGCAGATTAAATGATAAATTGTCTTCAAATTTCCCTCCATTGTTTACATACAACAGTTCGGGTTGCAAGGCGAATGATGTCGAAAAAGAATATTCCAGTATTCCTCCTATTTGAAACCCGATTTTCGGATCGCTACGTTCCGATTCTCCTTCCGATTTTAAAGACAGGTCTGACAATGTTCCGCCGAGCTTTACTCCATACCGTAATTGTGCATTAAGTCCGTATGTTAATGCTAATCCTAAAAATAATAATAATGTCTTTTTCATTTATATTAAAAATTTAAAATTTAAAAAAAATAATCACCAACAGTTTGTTTATTAGCGCTTTTCAGATATCCCTGTCGGTATTGCGGATACTTCAAAGTCTGCTCTTTTATTTTGGATGGTTTCGCAGAAAAATCCCATCGTTCTGTCACCGCCGGATGGTTAGTCCTTATTATAACCTGTTTATCAATTTTATTATCTGTTATGTTCATTTTTTTAAAACTATTTTGTAAAAATTTGTTTGCTGATAATGAGATATTAAGTCTTCATGAAAATTGTTGGACGGGATAAAACAGTTCAGCCCCGAACAGGAATTTATATCAAAAACATCTACAAAACTTTTTGTGTAGTTACTGTAAATAACTGTTTTATTGTATTGTTCAAGATACTGTTGAAAATCATTCTCATTCGTACACATCTGTCTTACATAATCGTTGAAATCAAAAAACATGCCATTTGTGGTTCTGTCGTAACATTGTATATCTGTCATATTAATTGAATTTTCATCTATTTGGAAATTTTTCAACACATACAACAGATTGTTTAATTCGGAAGTTTTGACTACTCCGACAGTGGCAGATTTATATGCTCCTTCCTGTGAATTGTAATGTTCGAAAAAAGTTTCCGCCCAAAGTTCAGGTTCGTCGCTATGCGAAAATAATAAAGGTGTGATTTTTTGATATGGAAACCCTTGCGCCAAAATTTCCGTAGGCGAAGCAATAATATAATCGGATTTATTGATAAATTCGCATAACACTTCAATCCCGCCCATAAAACATGCGTCAAAAATAATCGTATTAAAAACATTATTCGGCACAGCATCCGATAAATCAACTATATCCATTTCTTCAACACCGTCTTTTCCAAACGATTTAAGTTCGATTGTTGCCTGAAGATTTTTAGTATAGGATAATGAGGCGCCTTTGGGTAGCCAGCCCGTAGCATGAGACCATAAAATCAATGTGTACCGTTGAGCTGGAAATAAACGGATAACATCACTGATTATGTTTCGCATATTGACTTTGTCAAGAGAGTTTAAATTTTCATAATGTTTAACAACATTACTGTTAATATCCATGTAATTCTCGTCGATTTCTATCAATCTCGGATTGTCAAATTCCGGAGGGTCGAGAAAAACTATCATTTTTCCTTTATAATTTTTGTTCCATACTGCGCTCATATCTTCAATATTTTTTGTCGCATATTTATACAAACTGTTATCAGCAACCATATATACCAAAACCGTATGGGCTACAGGCTGAATAATTCCCGACTCATCATCTTTGCGACACGAGAAAAATACAATAATAAACAGTAAAACTATTATAACCCTGTTTCTAACAGTAATATTTACACTCCCTGTCATTTTTCATTATCCTGTTTTTTAATCACCACACTGCATGCCGACAGCAATAATACAGTGTGGTGAATATACTCTTCATAATCTTATTTTATCAATATTCAGGCGCTGTTGTTTTTAACCACAATGTCCTCAATTCACTGTCTAATTCATCTAATCCATCGGACTTCCAAAGCGAGTCACTAACAACTTTGTAATAAAAATTATATTCAATAGACCCATAAAGACCTCCATGTTTTTCAAAAATATTTAGAATATTTTTATTGTCTTTCTTTTCTGTAAACCAATATTTATCATCATACTCCTGAAATACAGGATTTTCAGCAGTAGATGAATATATTTCAAGAAGTTTCCCTGACTGTTGGAAATTCCAATAATATAAACTACCAGATTCGTCGGAACGAGACCACCAGCCAACTAAATTCGCGTCGCGTGGCTGACTTAAATAATAATCAATTTTATCATTGTCTTTTTTGTCACAACCGAATAAAAACAATGTAAATAGCATCAAAATTGTTTTAAATATACTCTTCATAATCTTATTTTGTTTTTAAAAAGTCATCGTACTACACTGTAATACGATGACTTAGTTAAACTTTTGAAATTTTAATAGTCTCGGGTAAATTTGAACCCGTGGCAAAAATAGCTGTTTTAATATTGCTATAATAAGCGACCGCATCTTTATTAAGACCGGAAACATCAACATTCTTTGCTTCCGCCTTAACCGGTGAATCAATATTCACATCATCAACTGCTGCAACGTCATTTTCATTTTTGTTACAGCTAACAAACATAGCGATTAAACAGAGTGCGCCGACAAAAATTAAAAATAACTTTTTCATAATTAATAACTTAATTTAAAACAATAATTTATTTAGTACTTTTTAGATATTAGATATACTTCCCCTGTTTTTAATTAATTAATTAAATCATCATACTACATGCTAACGCACGTAGCATGATGATATTAATCTTAAGTTTAACAAATTCACTTTACTTTCTCGTATCCTTCGGGAACCGTTGTTTTTACCGCAAACAAACTCAATTCATGAAAAAATTGATCTCCCTCAATGCCGCTGGACATCCAAAGAGAATCGTTCTCTATTTTGTAATAATCACGACCGGAATCTGAACCATAAAGGCTTCCAATAGGACGAAAATAATACAAAATTTTTCTGTCTTTTTTCTCGGTGTACCAATAATATCGATATTCAGTATAATCCGAATCCCCTTCCATAGTGTACGATAATTCCCCTATTGTACCGGATTCTCTAAAATACCAATAAGAACAAGCAGGCTCATCTTCGAGATTCCATTTCCACCATCCCAGTAATTCGGGGTCTCTTGGCTGCGATAAAAAATAATCAATTGTTTCCTGATCTTTCTTATCGCTGCATGCCGTGAACATGAAAAACAATATTAATGAAATCAATTTATTTTTTCTCATATTACAACTTTACTGTACATTACATCTGATATATACACTTTCGTCGGTAAGTAACCCTGATGGCGTTACCAACGTTTTATACCATTCGGACACATTAATGTCGTATGCCTTACCCGCACACCACCAAACCAGTGTGGTACACGTAAATCTTGCAGGAGCAGCCCATTTTGCGGTTAAAAATTCATACCAGTATACATACGAACGGCCTTTGTAACTTTTGCCCCAAGTAGCAAGCGTCGCAGGATTGCTTACTCTGCTTACTTCTTTGTATAATCCGCTTTTGAATCCTCGCCATTTCCAAACCCATTTTACTTTTTGCAGACCTGCAATGTAACATTTATAACTCCAATATTTTAAAGTTTCATCACCAACTCCACCTGTACCTGCAGCAATTACAATAGATGTTGTTTGTGTTGCTGTTGCTGATGGTATAGAGGTAATGATTCCTGCATGACCTACTTTGAATTGGTCATTTCCAAAATCAAGCCAAATATAAGGTTCGTTATGGCTAGGTAAAGCAACAAGAATATCGCCAACTCTGGCATAATTTCTCAAAGCGGTACGCAATTTTGTAAAATCAATTGCATTACTTGATAAACTCCATCCTATAGCTTTTGTATCAGGAGTTTGTTCCTGCAATTGTTTCTCTTTTTCGGAGAGTCGTTCTCCGAGTTTAGCGAAAAATGCCTTTTTGTCTTTAACGTAGTATTGACCACTTTTCACTTCAGTAACTTCTTCGTCTAAAACGCTTTCAATTACTTCGTTTTCAGCCTCGACTGCCGCCTCAAGTTCGGGATTTGCGAGAAATTTCTCACTCAATTGCTCAGACTGCAATATGTTCGTTTTCATCCATATCAAAAAACGAAATTTGTTCTGAGGATACATCTTCGACGATGTCCAAACTTGATAACTTTTCAACAAAAAGTTCGGCAATTGTCGGTTCCTCAGTTTCCCCGCTTTTAGTGACAAGATTGTCACTTTTGTTAATACCTGTTGCAAAGACAATCTTTTTAATATTGTCAAAACGCGCAACAGCAGTTTTGTTGAGTTTAGAAACATCAACATTCTCTACATCCGATCTAATAATCGGAGAATCAATCTCATCATCAACTGTCACATCTTCTTTATTACAGCCGACAAACATAGCGCTTAAACAGAATGCGCCAACTAAAAATAAAAATACTTTTTTCATAATAATTTAATTTTAAAATAAATAAAAAATACAATAAATAATTTATTAGCACATTTCAGGTATCCTTCTCGGATACTTCAAATTCTGCTCTTTTATTTTAAATGGTTTCGCAGAAAATTTTTCCATCGTTCTGTCACTGTCGGGTGGTTAGCCCATCTTATAACCTTTTCATAATTTCATATCGTTAATAATAAACTTGTGCAAAGGTATATCAAGAAATAATAGCGTATGTCTTTGTTAACGTTTTTTAACATAGAAAACAATATTTAAAACGCTAATATTCTATTAATCAATAATCAACAAATAAAGTAAAGCGGCACATTTGTTAAAAACAGTTAAATATCTTAAAATAAAGTGAAAAATGTCGAACGCATCTATACTGACATGTCCGTTTTTTAATCGTGCTGCAAAGATATATCCGAAGCATGGTCCGGCTGTAACATGGAATTTCACAAACTAAAACCCGGACAAGGTTTTTATGGATGGCATCCTATCTGCGTTTTTAATATTTGAAGACCTTATTACCTGCCATGATCTGTTGCCGACCCGGGTCGTATGTTGTACGTAATCCGGTACGGAATGCAGCGTTTGCCATAGCGCAGGCAATAGTATGGCTATGACCGGCTTCTACCGGACAATTCGTCTTTATATTATTCGCTTTTACACATTCCATCCAGTTTTTCATGTGTGCGGAAGTTAACGGATCACCCCCCATATTAGCTTCGGTAGCAGCCGTCTGCTTCGGAAGGGTATAAGCGTCCAGCAGATTGGATTTCAGTTGCATCTCTGCCGCTTCCCATTCATGCAGACCGCCGTCGGGCGTAATCTTATTCGTAGCAAGGTTCAGCATCCCTCCGTTGGAATAATATAACTCCTTGGTTCCTC
>JAIRLY010000248.1 GCA_031259075.1 Dysgonamonadaceae bacterium
CGATGGTACTGCGATTAAGTGGGAGAGTAGGTAGCTGCCGTTTTTTTAAGAAAAAGCCTGTCATACACTTGACAGGCTTTTTTGTTTCTAATAATATGAAAATAACAGTTGATAATTAATTGCTATATAATTCATTTCATACTCTTTTATCTTTTCTCAATCGGCGGAGAAAACGAACGATAGCTCTGCGCATTTAAGTTACATTCAGATGTTGAATCTTCAATTTGTTATTATTCTTAAATTTTAATTCTTTCCAATAAATTTATATTAACTTTGCAGCCAATTATAATCAAAAAGAAGTATGTTCATTCAAGTCATTAAATCGAAGTTGCATCGGGTTACCGTGACAGAGGCCAATCTGAATTATATCGGCAGCATTACTATTGATGAAGATCTGATGGATGCAGCTAATTTAATAGAAGGAGAAAAAGTTCAAATTGTCAACAACAATAATGGCGAGCGCATCGAAACGTACGTGATTAAAGGAGTACGCGGTTCAGGTAAAATTTGCTTGAATGGAGCTGCAGCACGCAAGGTTCAACCCGGCGATACTGTCATTATTATGTCTTATGCTTTGATGGATTTCGAAGAAGCCAAACAATTCAAACCGACCATCATTTTCCCGGATACGGCAACGAATAAGGTACTTTGATATACGGTTATGTTGTATTTTTCACCTGTAACGATTGAAGACAAAAATACACTCCAATCGTTTTTTGATAAAAGCGCTTTCAGAAACTGCGACTTTTCTTTTTCTAATATTTTCAGTTGGAGACATCTCTATAATACTACGTTCGCTGTAGAAAACAATTGCTTATACATTCGTTTTCAAATGGTAGAAGATTCTCCCGGATATTTATTTCCTTTGGGAAACGGCGATTTGAAAGAAGCTTTGAAACGGATTATGCAGGACGCATATAAAAGAGGGGATGACTTTCGGCTATACGCCATCACACAGGAAATGTTTGATTTAATAGAAGATGTAATGCCCGGTCAATTTCTGTACGAAAAAGAAAGAAATTGGTACGAGTATATTTATTCTTCAAAAGATTTGATTTCCCTTGTCGGAAAAAAATATCAATCCAAACGAAATCATATCAATAAATTCAAACGGACTTACGAATGGGAATATCTTCCGATTACGAAAGCAATTATTCCCGATTGTCTGACGCTTTATGAACGTTGGTGTAAAGAGAATAACGGCCGTAACAGCGAACAATCATTGAAAGAAGAACGAATCGCAACTGAAAAAGTATTCAATTATTACGAACGCTTGGGGTTGACGGGAGGCGCCTTGCAAATCAACGGAGAAATTTTAGCTTATTCCTATGGACAGCCTCTAACAAAAGATACGTTCGGAATACATGCCGAAAAATGCGTATATGATATTGACGGCGGTTTTGCTATGATTAATCAACAATTTGCCGAACATAATTGCATAAATTATCCTTATATTAACAGAGAAGAAGATATCGGAATAGAATCGTTACGGCAAGCTAAAATGTCTTACCATCCGGCTATTTTACTCGAAAAAGGGATTGTACAAATAAAAAAATAAATGTATGATTCAATGGGGTGATGATAGATATAAGGCGGATTTGAAAAATTTATGGAAATTGTGTTTTCCAGATGATACAGAAGCGTTTATCAATTTTTATTTCAGCGCAGTTTACCGGCACGAAGAAACTTTAATTTATCCGGAAAAGAATAAGCCGGTTGCTTCCTTGCAAATTATCCCTTATCGAATAAAAATAGAAAAAACGATTTTCAATGCCGGTTATATCTCCGGAGCAATGACTCACCCTGATTTTCGTAAAAAAGGTTATATGGAAAAATTGTTGAATGTGGCTTTTGAAGTCATGAAAAACAAAAAATACAATTATACCTTTTTGATTCCGCAAGAAGAATGGCTGTATGATTTTTATGGAAAATATGGATATGTTCGTGCTTTCCCCGAGCGTTTGAAATGCAGTTATGTTATTAATAATGAATTAATTAAGAACAAATCTGTTAAGGACGGGTCAATAAAAATCTTCTCTGATTCATCTACAATAGATCTTTCGGTTTTCTACCCTGTCTATTCGCATTTTTTGATGAAAAAAACGAATGTAGTCCTAAAAAGTCGATTACAAGTTTCACATATTTTATTTGACTTTTTCAACGAGGGAGGCGTTTTATTTGCCAACGACAAAGGAATCGCTTTTACATTTAAAAGAAATAATCAAATAATTGTCAAAGAGTTTTTATATCAAAAGGATGAAATCAAAAAGTCTTTTTTAGAAACAATTTTTGAATATTATCATCTTCCTGAAACAATTATTTTAAATGACCCGTCCGCTCCTGTTGTAAAGAATGTCGGAATGATAAAAAGACTAAATGCTTCTTCTTTATTACACACAGATGTTTATATGAGTATGATGCTTGATTGACCCAAAAAGGAAACAAAAACTCTTTAATAAAGGCTTCTTACTACCTTCAAAATTATTTCCGGAAAATATTTATATTCCAATGCATGTACTTTTTCAGCCACATTTTCAGGCGAATCGGCAGGTAAAACTTCACATTTGGCTTGAAAAATAATATTTCCTTCGTCGTAATTCTCATTAACATAGTGAATTGTAATTCCCGATTCGGTTTCCCTGTTAGCAACGACCGATTCATGTACGTGCGAACCATACATCCCTTTTCCTCCATATTTCGGTAATAAAGCCGGATGAATGTTAATAATCCGGTTGGGATAAGCGTCTAAAATATTTTCAGGGATTTTTAAGAGAAATCCGGCTAAAACAATGAAATCAATCTGATATTTCGTTAAGAAAGAGAGCGCTTCACCATTCTCAAACCCTTTTTTAGAAAATGTAAAAGACGGAATATTTAATTTTTTTGCGCGTTCATGTACATACGCGTCCGGATTATTACTTAAAATCAAAGGAAATTCCAATTCATTTCCACTTTTAAAATAATGAACGATATTTTCCACGTTTGATCCGGAACCAGAGGCTAATAAAGCGATTTTTTCCATATTATTTATAATATTTAAATGCACAACAAATCATTTATTGTGCAATTAATTGCTAAAATTCTTTTTTCTTTCAATAAAAATGCTTTCCTTTGCAGTGCAAAAATAAAACTAATCTTTATATTATTAACTTAAAAATTAAAAGTTATGTCAGAAATTGCAGAAAGAGTTACAGATCTTATAGCGGATAAGCTAAGCGTAGAAAAATCAGAAGTTACTTTAGAAGCTAACTTCACGAACGATTTGGGAGCAGACTCTTTGGATCTCGTGGAGTTGATTATGGATTTCGAAAAAGAATTCAATATGAAACCGATTCCGGATGATCTCGCTCATTCTATTCAAACAGTAGGCGACGCTCTTGCTTATATTGAAGCACACACTAACGAAGGACAGGTATAAGCCATAGGCTAACTCAATTTTAAAACCTTATGGAATTAAAAAGAGTAGTGGTAACGGGTCTGGGAGCCATAACTCCAGTGGGAAACAATGTGGAAACAACATGGGAATCCCTTATTAATGGACTGAGCGGGGCTAGACCCATTACTTTGTTTGATACCTCCAAATTCAAAACTCATTTTGCTTGCGAAGTAAAGGATTTCGATCAAAACGTTTACTTCGATCGAAAAGAAGCCAGAAAATTAGATCGATATTCTCAATTTGCCGTAATTGCGGCTAAAGAAGCTATTGAAAATTCCGGCTTGGATAATGAAGCGACAAATCGCGACAGAGTGGGTGTTGTGTTTTCTTCCGGTATAGGAGGCATAGGAACATTCGAGCAAGAAATCGGCAATTATTATCAACATGAAAATATGGGGCCGAGAATCAATCCGTTTTTTATTCCGAAAATGATCAGCGATATTGCTGCCGGGCATATTTCGATCATTTACGGTTTTAGAGGCCCGAACTTCGGGACTGTTTCAGCATGTGCATCTTCCACCAACAGTATCGTATCTGCTTTTGATACCATTCGCTTAGGAAAAGCAGACGCTATTGTAACAGGCGGAGCAGAAGCAGCCATCACTGTTTCGGGAGTAGGCGGATTCAACGCAATGAATGCTCTCTCTACCCGGAACGATAGTCCGGAAACTGCATCCAGGCCTTTCAGCGCTAGTCGAGATGGTTTTGTAATGGGTGAAGGCGGCGTTTGTCTCGTGTTGGAAGAAATGGAACACGCATTGGCCCGTAATGCAAAAATCTATGCAGAAGTAGTAGGAGGAGGCGCTTCAGGCGATGCGTATCACCTAACTGCATCCCACCCGGACGGATTAGGCGCTATGCTGGTGATGAGAAATGCATTGGAAGATGCTCAAATGACTCCGGCTGATATCGACTATGTTAATGTACATGGCACATCCACGCCGGTGGGCGATCCTTCTGAAGTAAAAGCAATCAAAGAGGTATTTAGAGAAAATGCTTACCGGTTGAACATTAGTTCTACCAAATCAATGACGGGACACATGCTTGGCGCAGCAGGAGCAATTGAAGCAATGGCTTGTATTTTATCTGTTTATAATGACATTGTTCCTCCTACAATTAATCACGCGACAGGGGATGATGATCCTGAAATTGACTATAAACTGAATTTCACTTTTAATAAAGCTGAAAAACGAATAATAAGAGCAGCTCTTTCCAATACATTTGGTTTTGGAGGCCATAACGCTTGTATTATCGTTAAGAAATTCATTAAATAAAGTGTTTAAAAATATCGTAAATAGGATAAGGCTCTTTCGTCATGCAAAGAAAGAGTCTTATTTTGCTTTATACAAAATACTTGGTTTCTTCCCTTACAATATTTCCTATTACGAAGAAGCTTTGCGGCACAAGTCTTCTTCTAAAGAAGACGCAAAGGATCATCGCAACAACGAACGGTTGGAATTTTTGGGCGATGCAATTCTGGATGCAATAGTAGCAGATATCACTTTTAAAAAATTTCCAACTCATAACGAAGGCTTCCTTACCAATACTCGTTCAAAAATTGTAAAAAGAGAAACAATGGATCGGGTTGCTCACGAATTGGGATTACATAAATTAGTCATTTCTTCGACCCAGATGAAAAATCGAAAATCCCATATCATGGGAAATGCCTTGGAAGCATTTATCGGCGCCATCTATTTGGATCAGGGATACGAGAAAACATGCCGATTTATTGAGAAAAAAATAATCAATCCTTATATTAATATTGATGTTTTGGCAAAAAAAGAAGTGAATTTCAAATCCAAATTATTGGAATGGAGTCAAAAACACAAAGTTGATCTAAGTTTTGAACTTTTGGAAAATTTTACAGATAACGAACACAATCCTATTTTTCAAACCCAAGCATTGTTGAACGGCTTCTTAGCCGGCATGGGAACAGGTTCTTCCAAAAAAGAATCTCAGCAACAAGCGGCGAAAATAGCGTTAAAAAAGATTAAAAAAGAAAAAACTTTTGTACGGGAAATACTCAACTGAATTATAGTAAAAGGGAAATTTTGACCTGTTTTATGTCGATTCTGACGTGAGATTCGATTAGACCGGCTTCTAAAAACTTGGGCTGTCCAACGAGTAATTTCTCTACATTTCTCTGTTTTTTATATCTAAATACCGATTAATTACATCGACCGTCAGTTGGTTGGGGCGAGTGAGTAACGACATAATATTATGTTGTCTTAACATGTGAATGATTAAGGTTTTTTCGTATTCCAGTTTCTCAGCGACTATGGTTTCGTAAATTTCGGTTTTATTGCGAGGTGTACGCATTGCTATCTCAGCAAGTTCGATATTTTCGAAAAAAACGACTAATACATTGTGGTGTTTTGCCAACATAGACAAAGAGTGTAATTGGCGTTGCATGGCCTGAACCGAATCGAAATTAGTATAGATGATCAATAAACTTCGATTTTTGATATTTGTGTGAATTGCCTGATAAAGCGCCTGAAAATCACTTTCTAGGAAGGATGTGTTTTGATAATATAACGCTTCTTGAATCACTTGCAACTGAATGGGCTTGCGCGTGGCAGGAACAATCGAGTCTACTTTTTTTTCAAAAGTGATTAATCCGGATTTATCCCCTTTCAACATAGCCACATACAATAAAGCTAAAGAAGCGTTGATGGAATGATCCAACAAAGTCATTCTTTCGAATGCCGATTGCATGGTGCGCCCTTTGTCAATCAAGCAATATACGTTTTGTTCTCTTTCATCCTGAAAAACGTTGGCCATTAACTTACCTTTCCTTGCTGTTGCTTTCCAATTTATAAAGCGGTAATCGTCT
>JAIRLY010000359.1 GCA_031259075.1 Dysgonamonadaceae bacterium
CGATGAAATCCGGTACGGTAACTCAAGACTCTGTGGTACTGAACCCCGGCTTTTCCTCTTCGACCGTAAATGCGGCAGTTATCGTTTCGCACGACGGAAGCGACGTAGTCTATACGCCCGGCTCGGCCTCCGGCGTCGGCGCTAATTATACGATGAATGGAGTGGCGTATGTGGATGAGTCTTGGGATGATTTTGCCGACAAATTCGGATACTTATATTCGTGGCGGGATGCGATGAATGCTTGCCCGACTGGGTGGTCGATACCTACCTTAACGCAAGTGGGTTACTACCGCCGACGCAGCCGATCTGATGATACTTTGCCGGCAACCTCATACGTTAGCAGGGACAATGGAGCCTTCGAGTACATCGCTCACCCGTTTAACTATATACCCGCTGGATCGGCTTCCGTGAGCTCTATGTCTACTAGCTCTGTCTATGGCTGGGGCAACGAATTTAATCTTACTACATCGATCGCTCGAGAGTCCTGTGTGTACGGTCCGGAAGGATTTAAAACCTTGTTGATAGGTAGCATCGATAGCAAATTGATCTCGGTTCGTTGCGTTAAAAACTAACGGTTCGGACGCCGATTAACCGTATTATCAGCGGCTCTCCGAACGAAGGTAAGGGTTGGTATGCTCGTTTGTACAGGGGTTGAGATTCTCAACCCTTGTACTTTATAAAAAAGGTCGGAGGGGAATTGGGAGCCATCCGGTATGTTATGGGATGCGAATCAACATTTATTGTATTCTGCCAACGCTTTTTCGAGTACCTGCATTGCTTTTGCCAATTCTTCTATTTTTAATACGAAAGCAATACGCACTTCATCTTTCCCTAAACAGGGATTTGTATAAAATCCGGATGCCGGAGCCATGAAAATGGTTTGTCCTTCGTATTCGAAATCGGAAAGACACCATGCACAAAATTGATCCGTATCGTCTACCGGCAAGCGGGCAATGGTGTAAAATGCACCCATGGGAATCGGAGAGTAGACGCCGGGGATTTTATTTAATGTATCTACCAGGTAGTTGCGCCGTCCCAAATATTCTTCGTAAACATCCCTCATGTATGCTTCGGGGACGTTTAAGGAGGCTTCTGCAACGATCTGACCCAAAAGCGGCGGACTTAAACGGGCTTGACAGAACTTCATAACCGTTTTCCTCAATTCTTTATTTTTTGTAATCAACATCCCTTCGCGAATACCACATTCGCTATACCTTTTAGAAACGGAGTCGATTAAAACAACGTTTTCTTCAATGCCTGCCAAATGTAATGCGCTGATATAGGGTGAACCTGTATATATAAATTCACGATAGACTTCATCCGAAAACAAATACAAATCATACTTTTTTACCAAATCGCGGATTTTATTCATTTCGGAACGGGAGTATAAATATCCGGTCGGATTATTCGGATTACAAATCAGGATACCTTTGGTTTTTTCGTTAATTAAGGCTTCAAATTTTTCCATTGGAGGTAAAGCAAACCCGGTTTCGATACCGGAAGCAATTGTCCGTATTTTAGCTCCGGCTGAAATCGCGAAAGCCATATAGTTGGCATAAGCCGGCTCCGGAACGATTATCTCGTCTCCCGGATTCAGACAGGCCATAAAAGCAAATAATACAGCTTCGGAACCTCCGGTTGTAATAATAATGTCGTCTGCGCTTACATTGATTTTGAAACGGGAATAGTATGTAACCAGTTTTTCACGGAAACTGCGAAATCCGTCGCTCGGACTGTACTCCAGTATTTTCCGGTCCAAATTGCGAACGGCGTTTAATCCTGCATCCGGCGTCGGAATATCCGGCTGACCGATATTCAAATGATAGACTTTAAGACCTCTCGCTTTTGCGGAATCCGCCAAAGGCGCTAATTTCCGAACAGGCGACGCCGGCATTTCTACTCCTCTGTTTGATATTTTCGGCATAACCGGTCAGTTATTTTTGATATAATCCACAATCCACCGGCCTACTTCCGAAGTTTTGCGCCCCTTTCCTGCTTCCGCTATGTCTTCCGTCGTCACACCGGCTTTCAGGGAAGCATCTACCGCGTCCCGAATCAGTTTTCCTTCTTCCTGTAAATCGAAAGCGTATTCAAACATCAGAGCGGCCGAAAGAACAGTTGCTAAGGGATTGGCAATATTTTTCCCTGCGGCTTGCGGATAAGAACCGTGAACCGGCTCAAAAACAGAGGTACGGACGCCAATGGACGCAGAGGGCAACATACCCAACGAACCGGTAATTACAGAAGCTTCATCGGTGAGAATATCTCCGAACATATTTTCGGTCACTATTACGTCAAATCGTTTGGGCCATTGAACGATTTGCATCGCTGCATTATCTACAAACATATATTCGGTTTCTACTTCGGGATATTCTTTTTCGATCTGCTGCGCAACCTGCCGCCAAAGGCGGGAGGTGCAAAGCACATTTGCTTTATCGACAACAGTCAGTTTTTTCCTGCGCTTCACAGCATAATCGTAGGCCAGACGAACAATGCGTTCAATTTCTTCTACCGTATAAACGCATGTATCGTATGCTGTTTTTCCGTCTTCACTTCTCCCTTGCGGACGTCCGAAATAGATTCCTCCCGTCAACTCGCGGATACACATAAAATCGGCTCCGTCTATCAGATCGGAACGAAGCGGAGATTTATGAATCAAAGAAGGGAAAACGGTTACCGGACGAATATTGGCATATAATCCCAATTTTTGCCGCATGGCTAACAGCCCCTGTTCGGGACGAACTTTAGCCGAAGGGTTATTATCGTATTTCGGGGAACCGATTGCTCCAAATAAAACAGCATCGGATTCCAAACAAAGTGCGTGCGTTTCCGGCGGATAAGGATCGCCAAGCGCATCAATAGCAACTGCTCCGACGAATGCTTCTTTGAAAGTTAATTCGTGTCCGAACTTTTTACAAACAGTCTTAGTGACTTCCAGCGCTTGTGTTACAATTTCCGGTCCAATTCCGTCGCCGGATAAAACGGCTATCTTTAATTTCATTCTCTATTAAATTTAATGTACTGAGGCACTTTCGGCATATATCCCTCATTATCCCATAAAGTACTTGTAATCATCAGATCGGCGCTATAGCGATTGCAAGCGATCGGAACATTGTGTATCCGGCATTGACGAAGCAACATTTGTATATCGGCTTCATGAGGTTGCGGATTTAAGTCGTCGATTAAAAAAATAGCCAAATTAATTTCATGACGAACAACCATTGCCGCTATTTCCGCATCTCCGCCCAACGGGCCCGAGTTCATACAAATAATTTCCGCATCTACGCCTTTTTCCGTAAATGCATCTTTGATTAAACCGCCCGTTGTTCCGGTGCATACTAATTTGTGTTTCGATAAAGTATCCGCATTAAAAACGGCCCATTCCACCATATCGGCCTTCCGCTGGTCGTGTGCGACCAGAGCTATTGTTAATTTTTTATTCATACGAAAATAAACTAAAAGTTAAAAACTAAAAACCGGTTGCAAAGGTACATGAAAATATTCAATTTACATCTTCTCTATCATATTCAACATCTTCACCGTCGCTTTAATTGCCGCTACCGTCTGGTCGATGTCCAGCCCTCTTGTTTTGAATTCTTTCCCGTTAAAATTCCATGCAATTGTTGTTTGAACCAAAGCATCGGTGCGTCCTCCTGCCGAGATGGAAACATTATAATCTTTTAAATCAGGCTTCGATTTACCCAGATTAGTATAGATTTTCCAAAGCGCTTTCGAAAAAGCATGATATTGTCCATCTCCCGGAGCCGTTTGCTCATATTCTTTTCCGTCTATTTCAATCCGGACAGTTGCAGTCGGACGAAGCCCATGAGTTAAAGACAATGAATAATTAACCACTTTTATTTTATTTACATTTTCCGTATGCAAGATATCCGAAATAATGTAAGGTAAATCATCTTGCGTAACAATCTCTTTTTTATCGCCCAGTTCAATGATTCGTTCCATAACCTTTCTCATCGTGTCCTCGTCTAATTCAATACCCATTGCTTCCAGATTTTTTTTGATATTTGATTTTCCGGAAGTTTTACCCAGAGCATACGCCCTTACGCGCCCAAATCGTTCAGGGAGTAAGTCGTTGTAATACAATTTATTTTTGTTATCGCCATCGGCATGAATACCGGCGCATTGAGTAAATACATTTTCTCCTGTCAACGGTTTATTGTTTGGAATCCGGATACCCGAATACGATTCTACAATCCGGCTGACCCGATTCAAATTGTCTTCAATGATATTTGTTTGCAGTTTCAACTGGTCGTGAAGAATGGCGATAACGCTGGCTAAAGGCGCATTTCCCGCCCGTTCGCCCAAACCGTTGATTGTGGCATGAATTCCCTGTATTCCGGCATGACTTGCAGCAAACACATTTCCAACAGCCAAATCATAATCGTTGTGAGCATGATAATCAAAATGAAGACCGGGATATCTTTCGAGCATCGCTCTGCAAAATTTGCCGGTATTGATTGGATTCAACACGCCTAAGGTATCGGGAAGCATGAACCGTTTGATTTTCGTATCTTTCAGATTATCTATTATATAGAAAACGTAATCCGGAGAATGTAACATTCCGTTCGACCAGTCTTCCAAATATATATTGATGGAAATATCCATTGCTTCCGCTTTCTTCAAAACCATCAGAATATCATCCAAATGTTTTTCCGGCGTTTTTCTCAATTGTTCTTTACAATGTTTCAAAGATCCTTTGCAAAGCAAATTCATTACTTTGCAACCGGCGTTTTTCACCCAATTCAAAGAAACATCACCATCAACAAATCCTAAAACTTCAATTTTATTCAAATAATTGCGAGTTGCAGCCCATCCTGCAACCCGTTTTACCGTCTCAAACTCTCCATCCGAGACTTTAGCAGAAGCAATTTCCACGCGATCGACATTTAAATCTACAATCAGCAAACGAGCAATATGTAATTTTTCAGAAGAAGCAAAAGAAACACCGGAGGTCTGTTCCCCGTCACGCAGTGTCGTATCAAGTATCTCCATTTGAATTAAGAATTAAAATTTAACGCTTCATATTCTTCTATTTTATCTTTTTTACTGAGTAAATAATCAATATCGTCAAATCCGTTCAAAAAACACTCTTTTTTATATGCATTAATCGTAAATGTTTCAAATTTTCCCGTAGCATCATTTGTTATTTTTTGATTTTTCAGATCAATCGTTAATGTCATTTTCGAATCTTCATTGACACTTGCAAAAATGGCGGAAAGAAATTTTTCCGTTACCATTACAGGCAGAACAAAATTGTTCATTGCATTATTCCTGAAAATATCGGCGAAGAAGCTGGAAACAACGACTTTAAAACCATAATCCGAAATTGCCCATGCCGCATGTTCGCGACTGGAACCACTGCCGAAATTTTTTCCGGCTACTAATATTTTTCCTCTATAAACCGGATTGTTCAATACAAAAGATTGAATCGGCCGATTATCTTTATCATAACGCCAATCGCGAAAAAGATTATCGCCGAAACCCTCTTTGGTTGTTGCTTTCAAAAACCGTGCCGGAATAATCTGGTCGGTATCAACGTTCTCTATGGGAAGAGGAACGATCGTACTTGTCAATGTTGTAAACTTTTCCATACTTTTTTTAGAATATTCCGTTTCATTTGTGATCCAACCGTCTGGGGTCTGTTATTTGTCCCGTTAATGCTGCTGCAGCAGCGACAAGCGGTCCTGCTAATATTGTCCGTGCGCCCGGACCCTGTCGTCCTTCAAAATTGCGATTAGATGTGGAAACTGCATATTTTCCAGCCGGAACTTTATCATCATTCATCGCTAAACAAGCCGAACATCCCGGTTGGCGAATTTCAAATCCGGCTTCTTCTAAAATTGCATCCAAGCCTTCCTCTTGAATCTGTCTATATACATTCCAAGAACCCGGTACCAACCAAACGATTACGCTATCGGCCTTTTTTCGTCCTTTTATCAACTGTGTAAAGGCCCTGAAATCTTCTATCCTGCCATTGGTGCAACTTCCCAAAAAAACATAATCAATGGGCTTTCCGGTTATTTTTTCACCAGGATTAAATCCCATATAATCCAACGACTTTGTGTATGAACTTCGAGACGTTTCTTCAATAAAATCTATGGGAGGAATAATTTCATTGATACCCATTCCCATACCCGGATTTGTTCCGTAAGTAACCATCGGTTCGATATTATTTGCATCAAAAACAACTTCTTTATCAAAAACGGCGTCACTATCTGTTTTCAACGTTTTCCAATAAGCTAAAGCCTTATTCCATGCTTCACTTTTGGGAGCAAATTCACGATTTTTCATGTACTCAAAAGTGATTTCGTCCGGAGCGATCAAACCTCCTCGCGCTCCCATTTCAATAGAAAGATTACAAAGCGTCAAGCGTCCTTCCATCGAAAGATTTTCAACCGCTTCCCCTGCATATTCGACAAAATAGCCCGTTGCGCCGCCGGTCGTCATTTTTGAAATGATATATAGAGCCATATCTTTGGCGGTAATACTTTGTTTTAACGTATTCTTTATCGTAATTCGCATGGTTTTCGGCCTCGTTTGGAAAATACATTGGGTAGCCAAAACCATTTCTACTTCACTGGTTCCAATTCCGAAAGCAACCGCTCCCAACGCTCCATGAGTAGAAGTATGCGAATCACCGCAGACCAAAGTCATTCCGGGTAAAGAAAGTCCGGTTTCCGGCCCAACTACGTGAATTATTCCATTTTTCGGATGTCGTACCGGATAATAATTCAAACCAAATTCTTTAACATTCTTATCCAAAGTATCCACCTGGTTTTTAGAGACAGGATCCCGAACCGGCAGTTCCTGACTTAAAGTAGGAATATTATGATCGGGCATGCAAGTGATTTGTTTTGGTCGGAAAACTTTTAATCCTCTGCGGCGAAGTCCTTCAAATGCTTGAGGACTCGTTACTTCATGGCAATACATCCGGTCGATATAAAGTTGTGCCGGACCGTCTTTTATAACAGTAACCACATGCTTGTCCCAAATTTTATCAAAAAGCGTTTTTCCCATGTTTATCTCACAAATTTATTTATAGCATCAATATAAGCTTCTACAGAAGCGGCAATAATATCGGTATTTGCAGAAAAACCATAGTAATTAGCTCCATCGTATTCGACTTGCATGTGGACTTTTCCCATGTCGTCGCTTCCTTTATTAATGGCTTGAATTAAAAACTCTTGAATAGTCATTTTCCGGCGAATAATATGTTTAACGGCTTTAATGGCGGCATCTACCGGACCATTTCCCGAAGAAGCCGCTTCAAATTTTTCGCCGGCAATATCTAAACAAACGCTGGCAACCGATTGAATTCCCACTCCGGAAGTAACCTGAAGATACTCCAGTTTGATCCGTTGTGATTCGGTCCGGTCTCTTCCGATCAACATCAGCACATCATCGTCGTTAATATCTTTTTTCCGGTCGGCCAATTTAAGAAATTCTTCGTACACATTATCTAATTTTTCCTGATTCAATTCAACGCCCAGAATATTCAACCGGTGTTTTAATGCAGCTCGACCGCTACGAGCAGTCAGAGCAATAATACTATCGTCGATGCCAACATCTTTCGGATCGATAATCTCGTAACTTTCGCGGTTTTTCAACACGCCATCCTGATGAATTCCGGAGGAATGGGCGAATGCATTTCTGCCGACAATCGCTTTATTCGGCTGAACCGGCATATTCATCAAACCGGAAACCATTCGGCTGACAGGATAAATATGCTTCGTATTGATATTGGTTTCAACAGTTAATTCTTTATGACTTTTTAATATCATTGCCACTTCTTCCAAAGAAGTGTTGCCTGCCCTCTCTCCTATCCCATTAATGGTAACTTCCGCTTGACGAACTCCGTTCATAATTCCGGCAATTGTATTGGCCGTCGCCATACCTAAATCGTTGTGACAATGGGTAGAAAGTATCGCATTCCGGATTCCGTCGACATTTTCCATCAAGAATTTGATTTTTTCGCCATATTCGGTTGGAAGACAATAACCGGTAGTGTCGGGAATGTTAACTACCGTAGCGCCTGCTTTGATAACGGCTTCTACCACGCGGGCCAAATATACGTTATCGGTACGACCGGCATCTTCGCAATAAAATTCCACATCTTCCACGTATTTTTTGGCGTACTTCACGCAAGCTACCGCACGTTCCAATATTTCGTCTTGAGTGGTATTGAATTTATACATAATATGATAAGGAGAAGTTCCTATTCCGGTATGAATTCTTTTTCGTTTAGCGTATCGAAGCGCTTCTGCGGCAACGTCGATGTCTTTTTCTACAGCGCGGGTCAAAGCGCAAACGGTAGGCCAAGTAACTGCTTTTGAAATCTCCACAACCGAACTGAAATCGCCTGGACTGGAAACCGGGAAACCGGCTTCAATGACATCCACGCCTAATGTTTCCAAAGCTTGCGCTACTTGAATCTTTTCAATCGTGTTTAACTGACAACCCGGAACCTGCTCTCCGTCTCGCAAAGTGGTATCGAATATAAATAATCTGTCCGCCATATTTTTTTATTACAAAGATAATTTTATTCTGAAAAAAGAAACGCAAAGTTAAAAACAGTTTCCGAATATACAAATAATTGAAAGAGAAAAATCAAAAATCAGGATAATTTATCGATATAAAGAATAAAAAAATTTCAATTTTAAATAAACGGCTGTGTCTGGAAATTAACAACCTGAGTTTCGGAAAATAAACAATTAGCGTATTGGCGCCGGTTTTCTTATCCGAAACTCAGGTTATTAGATGCCTTATCGCTTTTTATTTCTTGCACCTGACACTATACATAGTTGACTTACTGGAAGTACTTTGAATCACTCCGGAGTAGCCACGATACAAGCCCAAATACCACGCAATAGTAGCGCTACTTACACTACTAGACCAGAAGACTGCGCTCGTGCTGTAATCGGCAGAAATACCTTTGGTGAGGTAGCCGACTATCAGCGCGTTGAAGCCCGTGCCGTCAGTATTGCTTACGCCGTTAGTAACTGTTGTCGTAACTGCCGTGGGACTTTTCATCGAACGGCCCCACCAAGTTTGTACGGTATTTCCTTCGTCCGGACGCCAGCCGCTCATATTTTCATAATTATTATTCCATGTAAATGGCGTTGTTTGTGTAGAATAAAGATCCGGATGAGTCGCAATCTCTTTTTCCAATTGATTGAAATCGTATTTGTTGGGGATTACCCATCCGTCCGGACAAATCCCCTGACGGTCGGAGGATCTACCTTGAAATGCATTTACGACCTCTGTCGTTGCCGTACCGATATTGGCCGCGCCCCAAGTGTATAATAAACCGTATTCGGGATGAGTGTTAAAAGTTGTTTCACTAACAGAAGGATAATAATAAGCGATCGCGTTGTTATCCTTCAATTTATTTTTGTCTGCGGTTATTGCTTGTCTTACATTTCCCTGCAAGGTATAAGTAGAACGCAAATTCTGAGTCATCCAACATACACCGCCAAATTTAGAGA
>JAIRLY010000254.1 GCA_031259075.1 Dysgonamonadaceae bacterium
AGTCGAGGTTAAAATATTAATGTCATCTGGCAGGCATAAATCACTTCCACAGCATAGTTTAACGGCACCATCTGGCAAAATCTGTACGCGCCCCCATAGTTGACGGCAGCGTTTTTTACGTTCACCTGCCGGTGATTCGGTAATAATGGTGTCCCATGTAACAAAATCACTAAAATTTCTTTCAATTCTTGATCTGAATTCTTTATACGCTGTAATTTCATCTGTAACCACTTCGTTTTTGTCAGCGTTCCGGCCAAGAGGCTGGTAATTATAAAAACGAAGCCCGTGACAGCCGGATTTTCTGATCATATCTGTTACATCAAATATTTGGCTCTGCTTCTTTTCCAACTGCGATTTTGTAAGCACAAAACTTGTATGTACAGGGAAGACACTATTTATTTCAGGTAACGCTTTTTTTAGAAATTCAATATTTTCGGGATACAGCGATACATTTATTCTTGTTATGCCGGCTTTTTTTAAACCGTGGATACGGTTTTTTAATAATAACCCGTTAGTAGCCATATTTACTAAATGTCCTCTGGATTTTAAAAAAGCAATACTTTTTTCAATATCATTAACCAAAAGCGGTTCCCCTCCGCCAAAATCAACCAGAAGGGCATTGTTTAGCAATGGATTTTTAAATGCTTTTCGTATAAATTCAAAATCCATCTCTTTTGACGGTAATTCCTTGTCATAATCAACAAATTTCGACATTACGCAATAACCGCACTTTAGATTACATCTGTTTGTTGTAACTAATTGCACTATCACATAGGTGCCGCCAGACACCAAGGTAACAGGCTTGGGTTTAGACATCTTATACTTTAAATAATTTATCGCTTTGGCTACCGTATTCATATTCATACTTGACACCAAAGAAAAATACCAACTAAACTTTTTCATATAGACTCCAGCTATATATCATTATTTTATTATTCTCCTGCATCTTTCCGCGATATGTTCAGGAGACAAGGCGTACATCCGTTTTAGATCACGATGCCAGCCATAATCGGTACAGAATGTATCGTTAAAGCCCATTATGTCAAAGCCTTTAAGCCGGACACCGGATTTTAACAGACATTCGCTCACCGCGCCGCCCAGACCGCCGTAGATAGTATGTTCCTCTACCGTTACGACCCTGCCTGTCTTGACCGCTGATTTTATGATAGCGGCTTCGTCAAGCGGTTTTATTGTTGACATATTTATGATTTCCGACGAGATGCCTTCTTTTTGCAATATCTGTGACGCTTCAATAGAATCTGCTATTATGGATCCCGTCGCAATAAGCGTTATGTCACTTCCGCTCTGCATGATGGCGCTTTTGCCAATTTCAAATTGCGGAATGTTTTCATAGATCTCTGTTTCAAAAGCTTTACCCAGGCGGATATAAACCGGTCCCTGATGGTCGACCGCCTTTTCCACAAGCGGAGCCACCTCTTTTACGCTTGCCGGAGAAAGCAGCGTCAAATTGGGAAGCGCGCGCAGACAAGCAATGTCTTCCGTTGCATGGTGGGTGGGCCCAAAGTTATTACCTATCACGCCGCAAGCGTATCCAGCAAATTTAACATTTTGCTTTTGTAGGCAAACATCAAGGCGGATAAATTCAAAAGCGCGATATGCGAGAAAACAATCCATATCAAAAACAACAGGAATGAATCCTTCTTTTGCCATGGCCGCTGCTGCCGCAACCATGTTACATTCGGCAATACCAAAATTAAATACCCGTTCCGGATATTTGTTTCTAATATCTGTATATCTAACCGGAGAAACATCCGCGATTAGTAATAAAGTTTTCTTATTATTGCCCATAATATTTAACAAGGCATCGCCAAAAGCATTCCTCACTGTGAATTATACCTCTTCCTTGGATATACCGAATTCTTGTAATATTGTTTCATACTCGCTTTTAGTAGGTTTTTTATCATGAGCGTCGGCTTTATTTTCAAGAATGGATGTCCCTTTCCCTTTAATCGTGTTTGCAATGATGGCAAGCGGTTTCTTGGGAAGACGCGTTCGGTTAATCCTTAGTACATTTATTATTTCTTGCTGGTTATGGCCATTTACAGTAAATACATCAAAACCAAATGAAAGCAATTTTTTCTCCAACGGTTCCAAGCCCATTACTTTTTTTGTTTCGCCGGTTATCTGCCATTTATTATTATCAATAATCCAGATCAAGTTGCTCAAATTAAAATGTGTTATGGACATTGCCGCTTCCCAGATAGCGCCCTCCTGGCATTCTCCATCGCCGGTAATAACATATATTAGGCTGTCTGATTTATTTTGGCGCAAGGATAGGGCTGTTCCAACGGCAAATGAAAGCCCATGGCCCAAAGCGCCAGTAGCGCATTCAATGCCGGGAATTTTTGGTGTCGGATGTCCGCCAAAAATTGAACCCGGCTTGCAGTACGTATATAATTCGTCACGACTAAAGAATCCGGCCTCGCACAGCGCGTTGTACAGGGCTAATGCGGCGTGTCCTTTGCTTAAAATAAAGCGATCACGGTCAGGCAGTTGCGGGTTTGCGATATTGTAACGTAAAATATTGCCAAAATATAGCGCAGTAATAATATCAATGCAGGACAACGAGGACGCAACATGGGAAGCATCTACTAACCAAGCGGTTTGAATGAATTTCTTTCGCAAATAAGCAGCTTTTTCTTCAATGTTTGAATCTATCATTCCATTACCTCGTTTATGGACAAAATTTCATTTCATCAGTTAGTTCGCCTGGCGCAAACTGTTCGGCGGCAGGTACGCGAGGCCCGTCAGTTAAAAAGCCATTGCAATAATTACAGGCTGCTACCGGACCACTTCTTATTTTTTGCCATTTTTTAATCTGTTCCTCCGTTGTTTTGGAAGCATCATGCAAATCAATATATTCATCACTCTTCAAAGGAATATGCTTTATATGGGCCATTTGAATTGTACATTTGTAAAGCTTCCCATTCATTGTCCTCGCAACATTTCCGCTCTGATAACAGCGGCAAGCTTTGTCCTTTAACTGTTCAGCGGATAAATTTTTATACTTGAAATCGCCAAAATCTATCCAGCCATTATAATACTGTTTGTCACCATGATAGACATCACAACGGTAATTGATGCCATGCTTTTCCAATAAAGCCTGCAATTCATTTAATTTTACAGAAAGTTTCTCGCCGTAATCACCAATGACAAAAAATACATTCCCACTCTTGCATACTTCAAATAATTCCAAGGGCGGCAGTATAGTCGCATTTGTTAAGATATTTAATTGTTTGAATTGGGACCTATACTTAAGCGCGTGGGTAATTAATTCAGAAAGTTCAGGCTGTAAGAGAGTTTCACCGCCCTCAAAATCAAAGTGCCCTACATATTCATACAAACGAAAGACAGCATCTATATCTTTTTTTATATCCGCAGTACTAAAATAAATTTTTGTGTTGTGGTACGGCGTTAATGCGATACAATGCTTACATTTTAGCGTGCAAACCGTATTCATATATGTAACCGCAAAATCAGCTTTCATTCACTTCTCCTCAGCCCTCAGTAATTTGTTCGGCAGGTTTGCGGCGCTTTGCCGGATCTGTTGTCCCAAAATCACCGCTACAATAATCGCAAGCAGTTATATAATCACTGTTTAGTATATTCATCATTATATCTCTTTTATTTGCTGTTTCATCAAAAATATCTACAAAATCAACACCCTTCTTAGATGGAATTAAGCCTTGTAAAGTTCCGCATAATGAACGCGCACAGATGTGAATCTGCCCGTTCCAGCACGGCCAGCATCCCCCATCACTTTTACCAAGCGGGCATTTTTTAAATAGCGCATAAAGTTCATCCTTTGTTCGTCCTCTTGCGGAAAAATCACCCATATCAACCCAGCCGCCGTAATGCATATCTTTACCGTGATATTTAACATAAATACATTCAACACCTGCAGATTGTAGGAGCCCCCGTATTTTCCCGGCTCTTTTTGAATAGACACCGTAGTCACTCAAATAAACAGCCACCCCCCCCCCCCCAATCCATAGCCGGTATCCATATCGTTATATTTTATTAAAACATCTAGCAGTTTTTTGTTGGGAACAATAGTGCCGTTTGTATTTATTCGAACTTTCGTAAAATGACTTTTATATTTTAATATTTCTTCAAGAATTAGCGGCAATGAACTGTTAAGCAACGGTTCACCGCCGTTTATTTCAATAGAATCAGCACTGTCAATAATTCCCGCTTCTTCACCATAGCCAAGAACAGATCGAATCGTACGCTTAAAATCATTAACCGTCATGTCATATCTTTCAGATTCTCTGAAGTATGGAATACCGCTGCCACACAAGCGGCATCGAAGCGTACAACGATTGTTTATCCAAAAATTAAGCCGGCGCAGATGTATTTCTTTATTATTCATAGATAACCCTATGTCGGGCGACTTTCTGTTCGGCTGCAGGGTAACGTTTTGTCGGGTCGTTTGTACCCATGTCGCCTGTGCAGTAATCGCATCCCAAAAAATAGTCGGCATGAATCAATTCATATAACGCCGTACGCTTTTCATCCAATGTGGTCTCAGTATCAAATATATCAATATAATCAATATTTTTTCTCGATGGGATAAACCCTGCTAATGTGCCGCGCAAAGAACGCGGGCACCAATGGATCTGTCCGTTTTGAACCTGCCAGCACCCGCCGCATTGCACCTGACCGCATGAATGAAAAACCTTGCTCAACATAGCGGGAGTCCTGTTATACGAGACGTATTCGCCAAAATCAACCCATCCGCCAAAATATTGATCATCGCCGTGATAATTCATTATTCTATATGTTATACTGTTTTTATTTATTGTTTTTATGAACGCGTTAAATCTTTCAGTATGAAGACCGTAATTGCTGATAAATAAAATAAATTTGTCTTTATGTTGTTTGATAATTTCAAACACATCATCACGTAATGGGACAGTTCCGTTTGTAAAAAGCATGAACTTTTCAAATCTGTCCGCATATTTAAAACATTCGAATATCATAGGCGCCAGTTCTTTAAATAGAAAGGGTTCGCCGCCTGAAATTTGTAACAATTCAAGTTTATCAATGAGCGTAAAAATTAATTTTAATGTTTTCTTGGCTTCTTCAATAGTCATGTCATTGCCTGGCGGCAGATTGGGACTGCTTGAAATACACAAACGGCAGTTCAAATTACATCGAAATGACGGTATTAACGCAATTCTTTTTAATATAATTTCTTTTTTCATAAATCATTTCCCGCCAATTGTTCCGCAGCCGGAAAACGCGGCAAAACATTTTTTTCCATTTCAGACCAAACACAATAAAAACATGAAGCGCGGGGATATTTATAAAAATTTTCTATGATTTCACGTTTTTTCTCAGTGGACATTGACGCGTCGTTGAGGTCGACAAAGTCACCTTCATTGGGCTTAACAAATCCAGATGCGTACATAAAACACGATTGACTGCAACGATTAAGCTGTCCTCTATAACAATGCATATTTTTTAATTTAACCTGCTGACAGCCAAGAGTGCGCTTATGGGCTTGTTCAGTAGTTTCGTTTGATTTTAATAATTTTGAATTGTCGATCCAGCCGCCAAAATGCTGCGCGTCACCATAGTATGTTTTCATTATGTACGGGATGCCATGCTTCTCGTATAACATACAGGTTTCTTTCATTTTATGTGAAAGTTCGCCGTAATCGCTGATCTGTATCTGACAGTTTTCACCGTATTTTCCCAGCGCTTCTATTTCTTTTGCGTTTGGCAGAATTGTCGCGTTGGTCATCAAAACCAGCTTGTCAAAATGCCCTCTATATTTCAAACAATAGTTATAAACATCCGCCATGTCCCTGTTCATAAAGATCTCGCCGCCCACAAACTGCAGCCACTCAATGCGGTCAAATAACTCAAACGCATGATCAACATCGGCAACTATATCGGCATAAGGGACATCTGCCGGTTTCACAAATTTTGGCATAAAATTTGAGCAAAGCTTGCAGCGTAGCGTACAGCGAGTCGTTGTAACAATCGCTAACCTGCGGGCGATAATGCTATCCATGACGAGCCTCCTTGTAAAACAAAGGCAGCTCGCGAATAGCGTAACTAATTATGTTGTATAGATTTAAATATGAGTTACACTTGCGGTGGCAGAGGGAGGGGGGGGGGGGGGATAAATGTAAATCAAAGATCGGCAACTTACCCATTGTATGCCC
>JAIRLY010000421.1 GCA_031259075.1 Dysgonamonadaceae bacterium
TTCGTAAACATTCATTTTTTTCCGGACTCCGGAAATAATAAAAACAATTATAATGCTAAATAACAGGAAATTAGCAATTAAAGAAGAATAAATGGAAACTTGTTCTTGCGGAAAAGATTTCACAAACCAAACAACTAAAGCTATAAAAGCAATAATTCCACCGAAAAATCCTATTAATACTTTATCTAATAATTTGATTTTCTGCTTTATACAAACATAAAAAGCGCCTACTAAAGTAGCCACAGTCGTAGCGATCATCAAAGGGACAAAAATATCGGCGGGATTAGCAGCGCCCATCTGCGCCCGATAAACCATAATAGTCACCGGAATTAACGTCAAACCCGACGCATTCAATATGATAAACATAATCATCGGATTACTTGCCGTATCCTTATTTTTATTCAATTCCTGCATTTCTTTCATCGCTTTCAAACCCAAAGGAGTAGCCGCATTATCCAAATTCAACATATTGGCTGCAATATTCATAAAAATAGAACCGGTAGCCGGATGCCCCTTCGGAATATCCGGAAACAAACGTCCGAAAACAGGAGCGCCGGCACGCGCAAGAAAATTCACAATGCCGCCCCGTTCGCCTATTTTCATAAATCCCAACCAAAGCGACAAAACACCCGTCAAGCCAAGCGAAATTTCAAAACCCGTTTTTGCCGCTGCAAAAGCAACGTTCATCATCTCGGTAAATACGCCCAAATCACCCGTAAAAAAAACTTTACAAAAACCTATGAAAAAGGCGATTACAAAAAATGCTATCCAGATATAATTTAAAACCATGAATTTGATAGTATAAAATGCAAAAATAAATATAATTTTGCAATAATTATGATCGAATGGTTAAATACAAATTGGATTGAAGTAGTAGGTGCGCTCTTAACGCTTGTCTTTTTATATTTAGAAGTAACCCGCAAATGGACTATGTGGATTATCGGTATTGCAAGTGGATTTTTTTACATCTATATTAATTTCGATGCCAAATTGTATGCGCTCGCCGGTTTAAGTACTTACAATGTCGCTGTTTCTATTTACGGCATCTATTGCTGGAAATTCGCCAAAACAAAAAACAATCAAGATTTACCTTTCATTTTTATTCCTAAAAGATTAACCATACAACTCTTCTTGGTTGGAATTGTAGTCTTCGCCGTAATCGCTTTCATCCTTTTTCGATTTACCGATATCGAAAATCCTTTCACAAGTTTAGGAAATCTATTTCCCTTTATTCTGGATAATTTAATCACTACTTTAAGTATAATTGCCGCTTGGATGGCTGCAAAAAAAATTGTGGAATCATGGTATTTATGGTTAATTGTAAATCCATGTACCATAGCGCTGTATATTTATAAAGAAATGTATCCCAGTACTATTTTGTACGTGATTTACATGCTTTTTTCTATTGTCGGATATAATCAGTGGCGCAAAACAGCTATTCAACAAAAATGATACCGTTAATACAAAATTTCAAAACAGTCGTGTTGGCAGATGGCGCTTTTCCTTCGCATCGTACCCCATTGTCCTTTTTATATCAGGCCGACCGGATTATCTGTTGCGACGGAGCGACTCAAAATCTATTGAATACCGGATTAACGCCAAATTATATCGTAGGCGATCTGGACAGCATTTCCGAAATATTAAAAGATCGCTTCTCCTCCATCCTATTCCATAATCCGGAACAGGAAACAAACGATTTGACTAAAGCCGTCCAATTTTGTATAAAAAACGGATGGCAGGAAATCACTATTTTAGGTTCAACCGGAAAACGCGAAGACCATACTTTGGGAAATTTATCGTTATTGACTGATTATGCGGAAAAAGCAAGGGTGCAATCACTAACGGATTATGGAGTATTCGTTCCTCAATTGAAATCCGCTTCCTACGAAAGTTATCCCGGACAGCAAGTTTCTATTTTCAGCCTCTCCCCCACTCTATTTCTCACAACGCACCATTTGGTTTATCCAATCAAAAATCAAATGCTTACTTCCTGGTGGCAGGGAACATTGAATGAAGCGGCATCAGAACACTTTACTATTGAAATGAAGGAAGGAAAAGCGTTAGTATTTAGAGAGTATTAATATTTAAATTAATTTTTTCATTAACGTAATACTTATGAATGCCGGTTTTATTCTTCAAGAACTTTTATCCATCGCAAATCCTGAAAAAGCAAAATTTCTTCAAGGTTTTTTCAAAACAGGAAAAGGACAATATGCAGAAGGCGACGTAATGTTGGGAATCGTCGTCCCGTTAACAAGAGACATCGTTAAAAGAAGTCCAAAACTTCCTTTCGACGAAATTCAACTTTTGATCGATTCCAAATTTCATGAAGCGCGTTTAGCCGGATTTTTATTTCTGGTAAAACAATTCAAAAAAGCCAATAAGAAAGAACAAAAAGAAATCTTTAATTTTTATTTGAAAAATGCCTGCAAAGCCAACAATTGGGATCTGGTAGATGTAACTTGTAGAGACGTAATCGGCTCATACTTATTGGATCAAGAGGGTAGGGAGGTCCTTTATCAATTAGCGGACAGCGAAAATCTCTGGGAACAACGAATTGCCATTGTTGCTACCTGGACATTCATCAAGCACAATCAATTCGACGATACATTGAGAATTGCCGAAAAATTGTTGAATCATAAACACGATCTAATCCATAAAGCCGTGGGGTGGATGCTGCGGGAAGTGGGCAAAAAAAACAAAGCCGTCTTAGTTAATTTCCTTGAAAAACATTATAAAAAAATGCCTCGTACCACTTTGCGCTATGCGATTGAACACTTCGTTCCCGAAGAACGAACGTACTTTATGAAGAAATAATTTCCTGTCGGGTCTAATTTTTTGATACGAAAAGTTATCGGATATATCCCAAATTGTGTCTTGCGACAACTCGAAATACACTTTGTTGAATCTACAATTTAGCCGAAAATTCACTTTTTGTTTTTTTATTTCAAAAAATCTCACTATTTTTGCGTGGTTTTTAAATATAAAATAACATTTTTTCATAAAAGAAACAGATAATATTTTTTACATTACATATTAATTAAGAAAGCGTTAGCTTATATTCTTGT
>JAIRLY010000424.1 GCA_031259075.1 Dysgonamonadaceae bacterium
GGGATAAAAAATCGTATAATAGGGATGTAAAATCGTAAATCGAATGATTGTACCTTCAAGTTTATTGATTTAACTCATTAGATAGACGGAAAATGAAAAATAAAATTGTAATTTTGCAACGGATACTAAGATTTTTAATACAATGCAACAAACGCTTATTAAAAAATTACAGGATTTTTTCCCGGCTTATCCGGTCGAAAAAGCGTGGCTGTTTGGTTCTTATGCACGAGGTAGCCAGACCCGTAAAAGCGACGTGGATATCTTGGTAAAATTTAATGAAAACGCCGAAATATCCCTGTTTGACCACATAAGAATAATGCACAAATTGCAGGATCTGTTGCACAAAAAAATAGATTTGGTAGAAGACGGATGTATAAGAAAATTTGCCCGCCAGTCCGTGGAACAGGATAAAATATTGATTTATGAGAGAAAAAATTAGGGATAAAGGTAGATTAGAGCATATTTTAGAAGCAATTGATAACCTTTTTGAATTTACGGAAGGTGTAAGCAGAGAAGATTATCAATCAAATAAAATTTTATATTTTGCAATTATTAAAAACTTGGAAATCATTGGTGAAGCAAGTTACAAACTCACTAAAGAGTTAAAAGAAAAATATTCCGAAGTTGAATGGCAAGTGATTATTGACCTGCGCCATATATTAGTACATGGTTATTATCAAATTAGCAGCAAAGAAATTTGGTATATTATCCAAAATGATTTACAGCCGTTAAAAATGCAAATACAGGCAATATACGAATGCGAAATTTGATATTTTCGCTCCATAACCCATGAAAAAAATCTTTTTGTTAATCCTGTTCTCATTCTGTCTTTTTTTACCGTCTGTCTATGCGGAACGCACACAACACACCGAATTTCTTCACATCGGCACGGAAGACGGACTCTCCAACAACAGCATTACTTCCATCGTGCAGGACAGCCTTGGGTTTATATGGATCGGTACCAAGCACGGACTAAACAGATACGATGGCGTTAATTTTAAACTGTATTCCAGCGAACAAAACAACCTGCAGGGCAACGATATTTCCGTATTGCATATCGACCGTAAAAACCGGTTTTGGACAGGAACCGTCGGAAACGGCCTGTTTCTTTACAGTCCGTTGAATGACAGTTTTGAACAAATATTGCCGGACAGCGCTTCAAACCCTAAATCCGCCTACATCGAAGTTCACGCTCTGTTGGAATTGGACGGACAGGACGATCTCCTTTGGATCGCTACCGAAGCCGGTCTCTATTCATACAGCACAACATCGAAAAAAACAACGCATTACAGGCAAAAAAGCGAACATGGAAAAAACGATATACGGGCAATGGCCGAAGCGCCGGACGGCAGAATTTGGCTTGGAACCTTTGGCTACGGACTTTCTGTTTTCAATACAAAAACCCTGACATTCGAGGATTTTAATAACGCTGATTTCAGCGGATTAACCATCCATTCCGACTATATCAACACTCTGTTTGCCGATAAAAACGGACGGTTGCTTGCCGGAACCAACGAAAACGGATTGAAACTGATTGATTTTCAAAAGAAGAAAATAATTGGCTATCCGGCAATGGCAAACCACAATCGGCATACGATTATCCGGTGCATCCGGCAGGACAGGCAGGGCAATCTGTGGATCGGCACGGACGGAACAGGTATCCTGTACGTTGAAACATCCGTGGAGCCAGTCGCCCGTAATCCATAACTATCGAAACAGCCGGAAAATGCCCCATTCCCTTTCAAGTAACACGATTAATACCTTTTTTACGGATCGCCAGTCCAACCTGTGGATTGGTACGGCAAAGGGTGGTATTAGCCTGATCAAAAAAGAACCCGACGGAATTGAATATTATTACAGCGATGGAAAAGGAGAAAATAAACTGCCCGTATTGTCCATATTTCGCGATAAAAGAGGCTTATGGATGGGTACAGACGGAGAAGGAATGACCTTGCATAATCCTGAAAACAACACGACACTCTTTTTTAATAAAGAATCCTCCAACGGATATGTTGGCGATTTCGTACAATGCATTAAACCTTCCATTACCGATAATTTTTGGATAGGAACTTATGCTCACGGACTTTATCTTTTCGATCCGCGTACCCGCAAAACCCACAATTTCAGTCGGAAAGCGGATTCCAAAAGCTCCCTGCCTCACAACGATGTAAGAGATTTTGTAGCACTGCCTTCGGGCGATTTATGGATTGCCACGTGGGGTGGCGGACTCGCCTTTTTAGATGCTGAAACGGAAACAGTTAAAGAGTACAGGCATGAGCCGGGAAATCCCGGCACAATCGGGAGCGATAATGTCTTAGCCCTCCACATGGATGAACAGGGACGACTGTGGGTTGCCACCTATGGCGGAGGACTCAGCCGGTTTGATCCTGCAAGCAGAAAATTCACGAACTTCAAATCCGAAGATTATCCGGGATTAATCAGCAATTTTATTTTCGCCCTCCTGCCGGAAAACAGTCACACGCTGTGGATCGGTACGAAAGAAGGCTTATGTCGCCTTCATCTCCACTCCCTTCAATTTGAAACGATTCCGATAGATGCGGATTATCCAAGCAAAACCATTCAGAGCCTGCTGAAAGACAGGCAGGGAAATATATGGGCAGGCACAAAAAAAGGCGTCCTGCGTTTACGGCAAGGAAGCTGCAAAGCCGAATTTCTTCCCGGCATCTACGACAGTTTTTCCATTAACTCGGCCTGCATGGACGAGGCGGGGAAACTTTACTTTGGCGCCGATAAACGTGTCGTTGCTTTTTTCCCCGAACAAATCCGGTTCGACGCCGGTAAATCGCCGGTTTACCTGACCGATTTCCTGTTGTTCAACAAACCCGTGCTCATCGGACAGGGAAGCGTATTGAAACATCAAATATGTTACGAGAAAAAGATCACGCTCAAACACAACCAGTCGGTAATCACCATTGAGTACGCAACCCTTGACTTTCCATTTTCCCGGAACATCAACTATGAAGTCATGTTGGAAGGACTGGAAGAAAAATGGCGTAATGTCGGCAATCAGAATACAGCTACGTTCACCAATCTTTCCCCCGGCCAGTACACGTTCAAAGTACGTCCCGCCGGCGATCTTTTCTCCCACGGAGAAATCGTTCCGACCCAAATAGACATCCATGTACAGCCTCCTTTCCGGCTTACTCTGTGGGCTTACCTGATATATGCTCTGTTGCTTGCCGGCCTCATTTACCTGTTCAGGAGATACACTTTAAACTGGATGAGCATCCAAAATGAATTGAAATTAGAAAAAATCAAGCGCGAACAGGAAGACAGGATACATCAGATGAAGCAGCGCTTCTTTATCAATATCTCCCACGATATACGGACGCCGCTTACACTCATCGCAGTATCCGTCAACAAGTTGTTCAACAGGGGTAACATGGAGTTGTTAGGGCAAAAAAACCTGATGACGATTAAAGCCAATACCAGCCACCTGTTGAATCTTACCGAAGAACTGCTGAACTTCCGGAAATTAGAAACCGGCAATGTTACCCTGCAAGTGAGTTGCGAAAATCTGGTAGAATTTGTCCGGGAGATTTATATTTGTCATTCGCAATTTGCTATCAACAAACGGATTGAATATAAATTTGCCGCTTCGCATCCCGATATATATGTTTGGATTGATAAAACCCAAATGGAAAAAGCCATCTGCAATTTAATTTCAAATGCCTTCAAATTTACTTCGGAAGAAGGAAAGATTACGGTTGATGTAAGCATGGCTTCTGCCGGTCAGGTAATCGTCCGGGTAACCGATACCGGAAAAGGCATAGCTCCCGAAAAAATAGAACACATCTTCGATCGCTTTTATCAGGCAGGGAAAGATGATCAAAGCACAGGATTCGGCATCGGATTATCCATTGCACGCGAGATTGTTCTTCTGCATGGCGGAAAGATCAATGTGTGTAGCGAAGAAGGACAGGGCAGCGAATTTTCCATTATTCTTCCGAACGGAAAAGACCATTTTGAACATGTCGAATTTGTCGAATCGCCATTAAAAGACATGCTTTCCGAACATTTTATCAGGGATGAGCAGAACGATGTTCCGGATTCTGTTCCGGAACAGGAAGTAAAAGAATATTCCATTCTGGTTGTCGAAGACAACCCTCAAATCCGTGCTTATATCGTCGAACTCCTGTTGTCCCGTTATCAGGTATATGAAGCTTCGAACGGGCAGGAAGCGCTTGAGATAGCCCTTGAACTGATTCCCGATCTGGTAGTCAGCGATGTAATGATGCCCGTTATGGACGGGATTACTTTCTGTCACAGGCTAAAAAATGATATGCGGATCAGTCATATTCCGGTCATTCTCCTGACAGCGCGGACGCTTACTGACTCCATCATCGAAGGGTTTGAATCCGGAGCCGACGAGTACCTTACCAAGCCGTTCAACGAACGGATACTGTTGGTACGAATCAACAATATCCTGCAAAACCGGCAGGAAATCAGGGAACGAGTTCGGCGGGAAATGATTCTCAATCCGCAGGAAGTAAGCCTCAACACGCAGGACGGTATTTTCCTTTCCAAATTAGTTGCTTATATTGAAGAACACATCGAAGAAACGGATTTCAATATCATACAAATGGCAACAGAAATGGCGATGAGCCATTCGAATCTTTACAAAAAAGTCAAGGCGCTGACCGGTATGTCGGTCATCGGTTTTATCAAAGACTTCCGGTTGAAAAGGGCAGCGCAGCTGCTTGCACAGAACGAGCTTCACATCACGGAAATCGCCTATATGGTAGGATATTCCGAAAGGCGTCATTTCAGTCAGGATTTCAAGAGAAAGTTTAACCTCACGCCGAAAGAGTATGTCGAAAAACATCAAAACAGTAAAACTTGAAGGGAATCTTATCTGTATTTCTTCTTTACCGGCTGCATGTGTATTTCGATCCGTCCGTCTTTTATGATGGAATCTATACCTTTATATATCGCCATTTTTTCGATGCCGGCTATTTTGAGCGCCCGCAAGGTGATATGGTCTTCCAGCAAGGTCAAGTAGTCTTTTTCCAACAGGCTGATATACCGGTTGAGTTCGGATTTACGCTTTGCCACAGTATCCGTCGTTTTCCATTTGCCGGATTAGAACCGCCGCCTGCTTTTTGAACTCCTCTATGACTGTTTCCAAATACTCAATGTCTTGCCGCGCGGCAAGCAATTTCAACACTCCTTCGACGGTTTTGCTTGAGTTGCTTTTTCCGTCTTTCGGGTCGAAATAGACGGTTTTGTTTCCGAAGGTTATGCGAATTTGATAAATGCTTCGGGGAACCGTCATTGTTTCGATGTGTGCCCTGAAAAGCACGGGGGATGCCGATACGACTACGTATCCGTTTCCCTGATGCATGGCTTTCAGTTCGACACGATAAAGAATGTTTGTTTGGACTGTGCCTTTTAAATCTTCGGATAACAGGCAAATTTTCTTTCCGAATGTGGAATTTTCACGAACTCCCTTTAACTTTTTTGTTTTGGAATGACGGGAAACGAAACCGATGATTTCGCCTGTCTGTTCCGACTTCGCAAAATTATAATAATCCGAGCTAATATTTCCCATGGAGAAACAATAACAACAAAAAAACAAGTAAATACCCTTACCTTTTGTCCGTCAGAACATTCACAATTTATGTCCTGACGGGCAAGAAGAGGAAGAACCCTGCACAAAACCAATGGAG
>JAIRLY010000079.1 GCA_031259075.1 Dysgonamonadaceae bacterium
TCTTCATATCCACCCCGGAGGCGGGCCCTTTTAAGTACGTTATCCTCTGCGTTTCCCTCTGCTTTGACGGTTTTGGCTCCGGCATACTGGCCATGCTTGCCGAGTCCCTGGTCGCCCTGTATGTAGACGCTGCCGAGCGGGCCAGGGTAATGGCTATCCAGCACATGATCATCATGCTGGTGACTTCCCCCTTCGGCTGGATAGGCGGGCTTCTCTCCGAAATATCCCGTGTCCTTCCCTTTGTCCTTAACATCTGCCTTTTGGGAACCGGCTTCCTGGTTACGTTTGCCTATTACGCGAAGGGTTCCCGGGCCTGAAACGCGGAGAATACGCCCGCTCGTCCTGGCAGCGCTTAGCGGCGGGTCGCTGGTGAAGAGGGGAGGGAAAGGGGGGCCACCTTTTTAGGCATGGGCTGCCTCTTCGGAAAGGGAATACAGGACAGCTATACTATGCTGGGTCTGCCATGCGAGAATTTCCCGGTATAAGGCCGTCCTGATAAATTGTTTCTGGTGAAAAGACAGTCTAAGCGCCCTTGTAACCTGTTTAACGTTAATCTTAAAAGTCTGCGCAAGAAGCGCGGTAACATCATGGCCATTACACAGATTGAAAATATCATCAGTTTTATAAGTTGTGATAAAATCGTTAATTATCTCTTTGGTGAACGATTCTTTTTTATCAGGAGACCGCTCATTAAGCTGATCAAGCAACCATTGTTCTCTGTCGTCGCCATAGCCTTCTTTATAAAACAAACCGTCAAACGCTATTCTATAATTATTCTTTTCATTGAACCATCGAATATAACCGACAAATGAAGCTTCTTTAACTATAGATTTCCATACTGAATCTATCCTGTCAAAATTATCATCACTAAGATATTCAGAAAACAAATCTCTGCGGACTTCCGCAAAGCGTAATATGGTCATTTCTATATCATGGCAATCGGTAAGAAACAAATTAGGGCATTCCGGCTCTACATCTTCAAGATGGCAAAAGTCCGCATCCCGAATACCGATAAGGTGATCTGTTTTGGGTAAGAGCCCCAACAGTACCTTTTGTAAATCATTCTTTCCTATACAAGCGAATATCTGTGTCATATTCTGATTAAAAAATTTCCGGTAGATTTTGATATCATCCGGCCCCTCTACCAAAATCGCTGCTTGACTGCTTGTCGTCGGGGTACGCAGATACATCAGAGCGGCGTTGACAATGCCTTGATAATTTCTTGCACTGTGCGGGCTGCTGTTATTTTCAATCATTACCGTTTCTCCGTGTGTTTTCAAACAAATCAACGCATAAGTCCATTTTATCGTTAATAAGATCAGGCGCATGGGTGGCAATAATGAATGACAACTTCGATAATTTTGCGATTTTTTCAATATCGTTCAGGAATTCAATCTGCCACGCTATGTGCATGGAAGTTTCCGGTTCGTCTATCAAGACAAGCGAATCAGGAGGCGCGTTAAACAGCATTTCGTAAAGCAGTATGGTTTCATGCTGTTCGCCGGAGGAGAGATTGGACAGGTCTAGCGGTTTGCCGTCACTACTTGTAAAACAGAAACCCTGCGCGGCATTTACAGTAAAACTTTTGTTGGTCATGCCTTTGTTGTCCATAATTGAAAGAAATAATTTTATTTTAGCCAACAATTCATCATAAATGGCGATTTTGATTTCCCAGTCTTCAAGGTAAATAGAAAACGCCCGCTGGTTTTCGCCTTCATACTCCGCCTTTTCAAGATCGTTCTGATATATTTTATATTTTTGCAACAGTTGATATTTTTCTGTCAATCCTTCGTAACGTTTTTCAAATTCGTCTTTGGGAATTACTTTGTTATATTTAAAAAGCCGTTTCGCGTAAGACGCATTGAGAGCTTTTGCTTTCTCATCTTCTCTGGCTCGTATTTCGGCGATGTAGTTTTTCAGTTCTTGCGAAAGCATTCCAATTACATTTTTGGTTCTCTCGACTTTTTCATGAACAATAGAGTTGTATTTTTCCTCCATTACTGTTTTTCTTATTCGTTGATCTTTTATTAGATATACCGGAACTTTATTTTTAATTTCATTCGAATTTCCAGGGAATTTCAATTCTCTGTCAACATTGCCGTCAGAAAGAATAACAGTTCCTCCGGAACAGTGTAAAAAGCTGCCACTTGTAAACAAACTCCAAATGATATTCAATATCGTTGTCTTGCCATAGCCGTTGGGACCGGTTAGGATCGTAATCCCTTCTTCCTGATTTAGTTTTATGTCATAATCGAATTGTCCAAAAAGTTTTTCGATCTTGATGCGTGATAATTTCATAATCGTCTCCTCCTTTACGTAATCCGCGGACCTTTTGTGCGCCTTCCGCCTTATAAACAAGCCTGTCCCAAAACTCCGGTTTTAGGACAGGCTTGCTGTTTGGGTGGCTGCACAGGCCGCCGTGTTAGAACGGGAACTGCTTGTAGTTGCTCTTCAGGAAGTCCGAAGGGGGCCCCATGATAACGGTCTTCCCATCCGGCTTAACGGTGATTTTTCCCACATTGGGAAT
>JAIRLY010000100.1 GCA_031259075.1 Dysgonamonadaceae bacterium
AAAATCGGCGGTAGCCCGTTGTATCATCCGTTGATTGTTATTCATCTTCTTAACCCTAATTTTTTCTTTTTCACCTCCGGTTTTACTATCAGTTTTTGACGTAAATAATCATTCAGGTCAACAAATATTGCATTGTAAAGCACAAATTCATATCGTTTTATGAAGAAATAATCACACATATTGTTTTAATTCGTATTTTTGCATAAAAAAATATGATAACATTAAGCCCTGAGAAAAAAATAGAAAAAAAATTAGAAGTCCATATGGCTGAATTTAACGCCGTAAACGATGGAATTGCCAGATTAATATCTTTTCAAGAAAAAATAATTTGGTATCATATTCTTATTGGTGTAGCAGTAATAGCTTTTACAGCACAAACAAAGGAATTTAATGACTATTTATTTCTCATAATCGTAACAAGTTTTTTAGCAATGGGGATATTATATATTTCTTTGAATACAACTATGGCAACACATGCTGATTATATAATAAAAGTTCTTAAACCTAAAATTGAAGAGTTGCTTAACACAACACATGAAAATATAGACAAAACAGATATTACAAAAAATAATGTTTATTTAGCTTGGAATGAATATATAAACAAATGGTGGACATCAAACAGGTTTATTATCAAATGGATTAATAGCCTTGATGTATGTTTTTTACCAATTATATTGATAGTTATAATAACATATAAAAACTATTGGGATATAGTTTGTAAATGTAAGGATTTACCTTTCTTTGTTCTTTATTTTTTTAACATAGCATTATGTGTAATAGTCTATGTATTTAGAGTAATATCAGCTGTTAGATTTCTAAAATTAAATCAAAAATAACAGCGTTTAGAAAAAATAAAATCTTTCCAGCAGGCATACAAAAAAGAAAGCCGCTTCCCGATATTGGAAAGCGACCACAAAAATATCCTAAATTTATCTGGATAATCAATGAAAAAAGTTCACATTCTTACACAGAAAAAGTTTCAATGGAATTGAACCAATTTGAATCTAATTTATCTTGAAATAGTTCATCAGGGCTTCGATTTCGGGACGGTCATACTTTTGCACGGCATGGTCAAGGTAAGCGTAAATACCCTTGTCAGAACCAATATTCAGTCCGAATTTCGCCCTGATTGCATTAAATAAATGTCGGTCGGATGTAGTATTGGGAAGATAGCCTAATTGTCTTAATGCAAGTATCATCCATGCGATTTTTTTGCCTTTTGTTCCCTGCCGGATGTAATCCCCGATTTTGGTTAAAAGGATTTCTTTCTTTTCATCGGCAACTATTATCATCTCTTCCAATGATAATTCTTTGTTATTCTTTGACTTGGCAAGAGGTGTGTTTATTTTTGCATCTATATCCAAACTCAGAATTTCGTTATTATCTACTTCTGTCATCAGTTGATAATGCTTTTCCCAGTCGGATTTAGAGCGGAGTCCCAAACTGATAGATTTGTTTCTAAGTAAACGGATTGTAGATTTGATAAGAAATTTCTTAATATAGCTGATTTCAGGCATTTTACGAAGTTCTTCGCCTTTTTCTACCATGCGTTCAAAACTTTGACCGAAGTACAGCCAATAAAGCATTGCCGGAATGATGGCGTCTTTATTCGGATTCTCAAATTCGTTGAGTAAGGTTTGGGCTAATTTGTTTTCTGCAAACAAATTTTCTATGTCGGAAATATCATCGAATGTTCCTAAATTGGCTTTCTGATTGATAAACTTTTGATATGCAGGAACAAGCGAAACAGCCAGATTCAAAATTTTTTGATAGCCAATGGCATCACGACTGTTCATTTTTTCCTCGAACAGGTTGTAATCGTCAGGATGGGTTTCTTTCCAGTCCTTCAGGCGGCTCTTGAAATTGTCGAAGTCTTGTTGGGGCATATATTGAGTGTTTTATCAGTTTTATTGCAATAGAATTTTTGCGTATTCATGTGATATTCAGCACGGTGAATAAAATTCAAAATCATACTTCGATACTTCTATTGAGATTTTCAGTATAGTTCTATTGAAATTTACGGATTTTCTCGCAAATTTCTCGCAATAGAATATCGCGCCCATCTATTTGCTCCTGTTATTTCTAATCTACTATTATCAACCATTTGCTTCAAAATCCAACGGACTGTATTTTTATTTATATCCAGCCCTATTCTTTTATGGATTTCGCCAAAAGAACTGTTGGGATGTGATGTAATATCCTTATATATAGATTCTTCCAACTTATAACCCTGAACTTTCTTTATATGGACTTCGCTTGTGGATTTGGCATTCTGCGTAAACGTCTGATTTATATTGTATTGACTTCCTTTCCCTTCTCCGGTTTTTATAATCATTCATATTCTATTAAATTGCCGAGCCAATTTCTTAAACTTGTTTCTTCATTCTGATTCAAAATTTTAGAAAGTTCCGTTGCCGAATAAGATTGCTGCATCAATAATCCCAATGTAATTATCTCTTTCTGTTTCAATGGAAATTCGGTTTTAGCCTTATCCATAAGCCGGATAATATCCCTATTTACAAAGTCCTTTTTAATAGTAACGGTAACACTGTCGTCATCTTCTTGAACAACAGGTAATGATTTTCCTATTTCCAATAATCTGGCATAAACCGTATCATATCCGCTACCCTCGCTTTCCATTAAGATTAAGTCAAAGAATACTTTACACAAATTCTCGTTCCTCCGGATTGATTTGGATAGAATGTTTTTGGGAGTTACGCCATAAGGCAAAGTACCGGGATTATGAATCTCCAACCGGTCGGTATAAATGTTGATGAAAATATCTCCTCTCGCAGTATATGTTCTATGCACTATAGAGTTGGTACAAAGCTCTCTAATCACTTCTTCGGGATAAAACGGAATATTCTTTCTGTATGCTCCATCGGGAATTTCGATACTCTCTTGCCAATCGGGAATTTCATTGATAATTTTGTCCAATATTTCTTTGGGATTCAGATAGAAATCATCTATCATCATTTTCCAGACTTTTTCTTCCCTTTCGTTGTAACGAATTACTTGAATAATCGGTGCAAACCGCAAAGAAGAACGGTCTCGTCTTTCTCCAATCCATAAAATACCCAAATTTGTCAGATAGCCATCTTTTTGAAAACCATAATAATCAAGTAATTCCTCGTCCGTTTTGTTTTTAACAAAAGCGCTTACACGTTTTGATGTTCTGACATCGTGTAAAAAATCCGCTTTTTTCTTTTCATCGACTTTAGATTTCTCTACCCTCATGGTAGTCAATTCTTCCCAGATGAAAGCATTTTTTTCTGCTGCAATTCGTGCAATATCTTCTGGCATAACCGGTTTGCATGCATCGGCAACTCGGATATAATATTTCCCATCAGTAGTGGATGCAAGCGAATTTACATTTCTAACAATATTAATGCGAATGTATTCCGCCTTATTACTTGCGGTTTCGATTGTTACGGTTATGGCAACATTAATTGTTATTTCTGTTATCCTTTTATCAATAGTATCAATAATAGTTCTATCTTCAATCTTTTGATTTACAGGGGGTAAATTATCATCATCTTCAATTCCGATTAAAATATCACCACCGTGAGAATTAGCAAAAGAAATACAATCTTTTGCCAATTCATCCCAATCGGTGTTTCTTCCTTTCAGAAAGCGCAACGATTTTTTATCCAATAATTTACCTTCTTCCATAAAGTTCTATTTTTCAGAGGAAAAAGGTAATCAAAAATTCCCATAAATTTTAATCCAACATGCTTACCAACTCTCTTTTCATATCCTCGTCAATCTCCCTGTACCGGTTGAAAGCCTTGCTGCCCTCCTTGTGTCCGCTTAATGCTCCTACTAAATTCGGGTCTTTTACCTTTTTATAGATATTGCCGATAAAAGTTTTTCTTGCCATGTGGCTACTCGCAACCTCATACAGAGGTTTTTTTACTTCTTCATTGGTCAGTGGGTCAAGTATTGTAACAATCCTGTCTATTTCAGCTAATTGAAATGCCTTTTTAATAGCATAGTTATATTTCTGTTCCGAAATAAACGGAAGCAGTTTCTTACCTTCACAATCCTTGTACTTTTCCAATATGGCTTTTGCCTTGTCATTCAGCGGAACTCGAACAGTTACCGGATTACCCTCTTTGGTCTTTCGTGGGATATACTCAATAGCGCCATTGACAACGTTGCTTTTAGTCATCCGGAACAAATTACCAACACGACAACCGATAAGGCTCTGAAAAACAAAAATATCTCGTTGAATCTCCAACTGTGGACTTGCCGACAAGTCTTTCTCAAACAGTTTGTCTCGCTCCTGAAGCGTGATATAAACAGGCGTTCCATAAGTACATTCGTCAATATGGAATTGGTCAAAAGGTCTGTTGGTTGTCTTTTTCTTTTCATAGCACCACAAAAAGAATGTACGTATTCGGCAAAAACAGTCAATCAATGTGTTTTTGCCTCTCGGTTGCGGAGTACGCTTTTCAGGAATCGTTTCGTAAATAGCCGGATATTTCTCAAAGTATAGATGCTCATTCTCGAAAAAATCCCACATATCGTGCAATGTATCTTCGGTAATTGTGTCAATATCCAACGCAAATGCCTTTTGCCCACGCTTGGTAGCACGTACAAACAATTCGTATCGCATCATTGCCCGACAAATTACCCTAAAGTTTTTCTTCCTAACTTCCGATAATTTATGTTTGAGTAAGAACTCGTCTAATAATTGTTGGAAGGCCGGTTTTGATTCAACGGCTTCCGGTATATGATATTTTTTAGGGTTGTAATATTTATCTACTGCCGTTTTCAGCCAATCTTTGGTGATGTCTTCTTTCACTGCAACTCTGTATTCTTTTTCGATGTATGATTTTAGATTGCGGACACCGTTATCAATTTCATCACGAATCTCATCGGGACAAACAACCTTACTTTTTATCTGCTCATCCTTGTCATCCCACAAATTGGAATTGACAGAAAGTTCCGTTGGAGCGACCGAATCAAGTTTCCTTCCATCCCTCAACCTCACATAAATGGTTGCCTTAGAATCTATATCGTAACGCTTTGCAGCCCTTTTGACGATAAATGTTACTTTCATATCTTTGTCATTTAAAATGCTACGGCAAAGGTAGAAAATTTTCCCCACATTTTCCCCACACATGCTAAAAACATTTCAATTAAGTTCAATCTGCTTAAATTAAAATACACAATTATATATTTAATATACAGTTAATTAATACTGTTTTTAAGGCTGTGTCAATGAGTTGAATTCTGATTGATTTTTACTATTTCACCCCCGGCTCTGGGTACAAGTTAAAAAGCTAACAATTTATGGTTTAAATTGTTAGCTTTTTCACTTAATAGTATTTGCACGACATTTTCTTCACAGGTAAGATTTTTTGTTCGTTATGGCTTCCTTATCTCAATCCTTTAAACATTTGATCAATACATTTTTTCTTTTGCTCCATATTAGGATGTACATATAAATTCAGTGTTGTGCTTATATTAGAATGCCCTAAAATTACACTCACGGTTTTATAATCGCAATTACTTTCTATACATCTTGTTGCAAAACTGTGGCGTAGTCCGTGAAATTTAAGTTCCGGCATTTCCAATTCCTTCATTAGTCTTTT
>JAIRLY010000111.1 GCA_031259075.1 Dysgonamonadaceae bacterium
AGATCTTTTGTAATCACCTCTTCCCACTGTCCGGTAGCAACAGGTTCAAATTCTGAAAATAGTTTTTCTGCCATAATATTTAAAAAATTTACTTTTTGCTTATAAATAAGAGGCCAAAGATACAAAAATATTTACATTTATTCATCAATTAATGTGCTAATGTGACTAATTTTTCAATGTGATTAATTGGCATTTGTTTCCCGGGAAATTATATCAGTAGCCTCGGGTAAGGGTGCGGAGCGCCCGCCATCCGGGATGGATATGCGCGTGGGAAAACCTGCGCGGAAACAGACTGGAATTAAAACGCGGTATTCGTATTTGTACGCATACCTGACGGCATGTGCGGGTTAATTTTCCGCTATTTTCTACCGAATAACACAATTTAACAATTTCATGCTTGGATATTTAGAAATTGTGTTTATATTTGTGGCGTAAAGTTTTATGTTCTTTGCATATATTTCTATGTGTTAATTATAGCACTCTTTCATTAAAATCGACAAATTTTATACTAAGGTAGAGGCTTTAAGTTAGCGTTCGTGTCAAAGCATGAGCCTAATTTATCTATCTTAGTGGGTTTTGTCGAACCTTAATGAAGGATATTTTAGGTTTGTGCTTTTTAAGTTTACACCTATTTAGAAACAAATGAAAGTTGTTGGATAGCATTTCGTCTACATTCTAAAGTCTAATCATCTGTTATCTGATATTTAAAATATACGTTACAATATTTTTGTGATACGATGTTGTATTGTATATATGGAATTAGTGATTAACTGTTAGTGAAAACAGACAAATAGAACATAGACTTATAGATAATAGATAAAAACAATGTGCTAATGTGATTAATGAATACAAGTTAAGAGTTAAACGAAAAAATTGTTCATTATTAATTGTTCATTGTAAAAGGGTTCGCTGGTGGTTAGTTCTTCTTTCTTTCTATATCATCTGTTGCAAGCCGGCGGCCCTTTTCTTTAATGTGTTAATGTGATTAATCTTTAACGTGACTAATTAAATTCATAACTCATAATTTATAATTCATAATTAATAAAAGTTCTTAGTTAAATAAATTAGTCTATGTTCTAATATCTAAACATCTAATATAATTAAAATATGAAAACAACAAGAACAAAACAATTTTTATTTTTAGCAGCATTTTGCTGCATGGCCGCCTCTGTTGCGGCACAGACGGTGGATGTGACGCTTCAGTGCGGACAATCCTACACGATAAACAATACGGCGCCGGCAACGGATGCAATCGGCTTAACTTATCGCTGGTTGGAAAACGGAAGCACGGTAACCGGATCGGTAGTCAACTACACTGTGCCGGCCACAAAAAGTGTGGGAATTTACACCTATATCCGGCAAGCCAATTCGGAGGGATGTGCCGATTGGCAAAGCTCTAATGCGTTTACGGTAGAGGTGAAAAACAAGGAGGGTATAGATGGGGTATGCTTGGGCGGCGTAATGTGGGCAAAATATAACGTGAACGAACCGGGAAATTTCGCCGCTTCGCCGGGTGAGCTTGGAATGTTATATAAATGGGATAGTTTAAGATATTGGCCGGTCAATGGCCCGTTTACCGGTTGGAACGATACACCCAGCCCAAACCAGTCATGGTCGTCTGAAACCAATCCATGTCCACCCTCGTGGCGAGTCCCAACATCAAAGGAATGGACTAATTTAGTGAATGCGACCCCTCGCAATGCTACTTTAGATGAATGTGGTAAAAGTGTGATAGCCGCACCCGAAAATTGGAATGTGGCGGGAAGATGGTTAGGTCCAGACGCAAGGATGGCAAATGCCATTGACCAAGCCCGCGCCCTGTTCCTACCGCGTGGATCCGATACCCAATTGGCAGATGACCGCTGGGCGTTGTCTACTACCTATTGGGCTGACGCTGCGCGTGCCATGCCGTTGATAAATAACTACAGCCTTTTATGGAAGGCGGGTTGTGAGCCCGGTGCATGGCATGCGACAAATTTATCACTTGTCCGTTGCGTACATGATTAAATGATGGCATTGTTGTGACCAAGTAAAACAAATGCATTTATGTATACATTCGCCGCTGCATGTCCTGCGGAGAATGGGGCTGTAAAACAAATGAACAATGAATAATAACAAGGTCAATGGCTAATGTGACTAATTAAAGACAGACAATAGAACATAGATTTTTGGACATTAGACAAAAGACAAGTAATGGATTTTAATTCTATACTCCTATAACTACTTTTACTTCTTTGACCCTTTAATCTCCGAATCACATTAGTTCACAGCATCTTACACTTTACGCTTAACTTGAGTACACAATAAATAAATTGGATTGAGAAAAGGAACGGCTAACATCTCACCGCCTTTTCGCACGTTTCTTCTGTAAATCCTGTGTCTTTCCTGACGGAAAAGGCAATCTTGCAGGGCTGGAACGGGAAAGCGGCTGCTCAACTTTTTTGGATAGCCGCTTTTTTCATGTACTGTTTTCATTAATCACATTGGCACATTAGTCTTGTCTATTGTCTAAAAATCTATGTTCTATTATCTGCTTTTCATTAACCACTAATCACTAATAATTAATCACTAATTCCATATATACAATAATATCACACATCACAAATACATTATAACGTATATTTAAAATGCAAGATATTAGATAACAGATATTAGATTATAGACTAAAACGCTATCCAACAATTTTCATTTGTTTCTATTGGTATAGACTTAAAAAGCACGAATCTAAAACACCTACTATGAAGGTTCATCGAAACCCACAAGTATATATAAATGCCATTTTAACACGAACGCTAACTTAAGAACTCCATACTTGTTAAAAATTTCGATGATTTTCATATTGTCTTTTGTATTCAAGTGGCGGGCGCAGCCGGCGCAGGGGTGCAACTCGCCGCGCAAGCGTAATGTGATTTTATTTCGCTTCCCACTCGGTCAGCAATCCTTTCTCCCGGTTAAAGGCGGCGCCGATTTTCACAAGTGTCAGGTTATCAGGCAGGTAAGGAATAAGGTAGCCCTTATTCTCTATTTGCTCAAGGGCTTGTTGGGCGGTGGCTTGGTCATCCAGCTTGAACTCGAAAACGTATACCGCGCCGGCTGTTTTTACAACGGCGTCCGCCCTGCCGGTAGCGCTTTTAACCTCTGTTTGCACAAACTGCCCCATTAACGAAAAAATCAGATAAAACAAGGAATGAAAGTAGCTCTCATCCCGCTGTTTCTTACGCGGCAAATCGTAGGGGATGCTTGCATAGAAAGCTTGCAGCAGCGCCATCATCGAAGAAACATCGCCCTTCTCCAACGCCTTTGTCATTTCCGATATAGAATTGTTTCCGAGAGATTTGGAATTAGCAGTGTAAGAAGGTAACAGTTCGTTTAAAAAGCCATATTTCACTTCTTCATTCGGAAATCCGAGTGTGTATTCGTCATAACGGCCGTCATACTCCTTAATTGTCAGGTAACCACTCTGGTAGAGCACAGGAACCGGGTCGGCGTTGTCGGCGCGATAGTCGGTCACATAGTTGGCTGAAACATGAATATCGCGCTCGAGTTGAGGCAACTTTAAATCAATATTCTGTAGCATTTTAACCAAAAACGTTGGCGTACCGGTTTTGAACCAGTAATACGCAAATTCCTTTTTGTAAAATGTATTGAGAACACTGAACGGATTATACATATCCTCGCTTTCTTTGGCGAAATGATATCCGTCATAGTATTTCTTCAATCGGGCAACCGCCTCTTCATCCGTTAATTTTTTTTCTTCCGCCAGAGCATGGATTTCCGGTTGAAAATTAGTAAGCAGTTCCCTTTTCGATATGCCGCAAACGCCGGCATACGCCCTGTCCATACTGATATCAATCAACATGTTCAGATCGCTGAAAACGCTTACTTTCGAAAATTTCGTCACCCCCGTCAGGAACACAAAGCGCAGATTGGCGTCCATACCTTTCAGTACGCCGTAGAAACCTTTTAACGCATCGCGCATCTTATCGTTAAGCTCCAAATTATTCATGGATTCAAGCAACGGTTTGTCGTATTCATCCACTAAAACCACTACTCTCTTTCCCGTTTTTGCGTATGCACGGCGAATAAGTCCTGTCAAGCGGGAGCTTGGCGTCGTTTCGCTCTCATCCCTATCCCATTGCTCCTCCAAAAATTTAAGATTTATGTTTAGCTTTGCGAGGAATTTATCCATACTCGTGTATTCCTCCCCTACAAATTCAAAATGGAATACCGGATATTCCTGCCATTCTTTCTCCACATCGTAAATGTACAATCCCTTGAAAAGCTCCTTCTTGCCGAGAAAATACGCCTTGAGCGTAGTAAGAAAAAGCGATTTCCCGAAACGGCGCGGGCGACCGAGGAAATATGGACGGTCCAATCGCGCCAATTCATGCACAAAGGCGGTCTTGTCCACATAGAGGTAATTGCCTCTGCGCAACTTCTCAAAATCCTGTATGCCGATAGGCATGTCCCTTACTTTCGTTGCCATAACAATAGCTATACGACAAAGGTAGGAAGTTTTTTTGAAACAGCAAGACGGTCCTGT
>JAIRLY010000170.1 GCA_031259075.1 Dysgonamonadaceae bacterium
GGGAGTTTCTGGACAAGTGGCTATTACGCAAATACAGTAGGATTATATGGTAGTCGAGATGTAATAATGTCTTATGTCTCAAATCAAGGAAAAGAAAAGAAATATAAGAAATTGTATGACGGGCAACTTTCATTGTTCGACTAACAAGATACCTCGAGGCTTGCCTCGGGGTTATTCATTTTTTTAAAATATTTTTTTATTGCTGTCAGGAGTGGATTATGTTTCTAAAAATAATCCCTCACTGTCCGGTAAAACACAGGAATCGTTATAGAAATGAAGTTTGCCGGTCGACGTGCAAAGCTCTAAAATCGGAGTTGATATGTTTTCCTAAATTCATCTTTCCCATAAATGCAGATGACTTTAGAAATAAACGATAATAGCCCTGTCGAAAGGCCAATATCAGCACTTTCGACAGGGCTTGTATTCTACGTAAATGGAGAAGAATATTATCTATTTCGGCAACCCAAACGCTTCTTTCAATTCATTCATCTGTTCCTGCGACATTCCTTCCGGCTCGAAGCCCATAGATTTTGCCGTCAGATAAATTTGCGCCGATTTGGAAAGCGTATCGACCTTATCGAACGCTTCCGTAATATTTTCGCCGACAGAACAAACGCCGTGTTTTTCCCACATCACCACATCGTATTCGTCCAACTGTTGGATAGTCGCATCTGCTAAAGCAAACGAACTCGGCAAGGCGTAGGGAACAATACCCAATCCCAACGGACAAAAAGCCCGCGTTTCGGGAATCATACTCCACAGCAGACGAGTTAACACATCTTTTTTCAGAAAAGGCGGATGATGCGTCATCGCTACCAAATCAATCGGATGAGTATGTAAGGCCGCTTTATAATTCGATCCTTTACCAATCAAATAATTATGCATAGATAAATGTGAAGCAAGTTCCGAAGTCGGTTTTACCGGCTTGTCGGCTACGATTTCATAATGATTGCAATCGTCTGTGATGCGAATGACAGAACCATTTTCCATCGGACGACGGGCCAAATCACGCATTCGTTTATTTGTTCCTTTGCAAAAAAACCAACAGCCCTTCAAATGAGGCAAAGTTCTACCGATGGGCATCCGACCGCTAATCGCTTCTTTTTGCCGGATTTCATCATCAATCACATCCGTAATGTTGATAGTAATATTACCGCCATTGCGTTCTGCCCAACCCTTTTGCCACAAATAACCGGCTACTTCAGCCACTTCTTCTATTTGTCGAGCCAACAACACTTTATTATCTAAAATTGAAATCATTGTCTTTTTCTTTGAAATTTTTATAGACAGAAGACAAAACATCCCTCCTGTCGCCTTTTCTCCTTAAAAAACCAATTGAATGACCTGTGGGAAAACAACGGAAATAATCAGAATGACAAGTCCGGTTATCAGGACGACGATCGTCGTTCGCCCCACTCCGTTCCACTCTTTCAAAATTATTCCCCACACATTGCTGAAAATCACATTCAACGACATCAATATGCTCCACGAAAAAGCCATCATCACACTACCGGGCTCAAAGAAACTTTGTCCGATTCCCAATCCGAAAAACTGGAAATACCAAAGCAACCCTGCTAAAGCGCAAAACAGTACGTTATTAATCCATATTTTGGTCGGAGCGGAATAATCTTTAAACGTCTTATTTTTATAATTTTGAAAAAGACAATACACTCCGTTGGTCATAAATCCGCCCAAAGTAACCAGCAAAATAACCGGATTCAAGACTAATAAATCCTTTGCACCGGATGCAAGCAGATTCATTTTCAGATTGCTTCCCGATTCAAGTCCCAGATTGAAACAGGCGCTCATCACTCCTGCCAATAAAGCAATTAACAACCCTTTTTTTAAGGCAAAGTCTTTTACTGCCTTTTTCTTTTCTTCTTCCGACAGATTCTTGGATTTTAACGAACCGGCATAACCGATCACTGCAATGCCTGCAATTGCGATGGATACGCTGATTAATAAAATCAATCCGTCGCCTTTCAATAGATTGTCGCCTTTCAACAAAGCCGGGATAATGGTTCCGAAAGCCGAACAGGTTCCAAGAGCAAGAGACTGTCCCAAGGCAATACCCAAATAGCGCATACTCAATCCGAAAGTCAGGCCACCGACACCCCAGAGCATTCCGTAACCGATACATTTCCAAATACTACTTCCTGCTTGCGCATAAATCCCACCTAAAGAAGATTCGTCCGGAACAGCTAATAAAGCGCCGATTAATGGAAAAAAGAGCCAGGCAAACATGCCTTGAACAAGCCAAAAACTTTCCCACGACCATTCCTTAACTTTTTTTATCGGAACATAGGAACTGGATTGCCCAAAACTCCCGATGGCTATGATTAATAACCCGATGAATATATTCATGAATGTAATTACGTTTTAATTTATACTTCTTTTAGAAGTTACTTCTTTTTCATACTGTTGTATTTCAGCGATATAATCTTCGCCAATAGACAAGTTGTTTTTTAGACAGAAGAAATCCCATACGGCATTCCACGGCAAGGCTTTTGCTTCTTCGAGCAAAGCGAGGCGCTCGAAGTATTGACCGTTCGCTTCGTATTCGCGCAATTGACCGATTGGTTCGAGTAAAGCCTGCAAAAAAGCCTTTTGTGTCGCACGGATACCGATTGTATACGCTCCCATCCGATTGATGGAGGCGTCGAAATAATCCAAACCGATATGTACCCGTTCCAAGGCGCCGGCTCGAACAATTTCCTTTGCCAAATCAATTACATCATCATTCAAAATCGTTACATGATCGGAATCCCAACGAATAGGACGGCTTACATGCAACATGATTTCGGGGGTAAATAATAATAAGGAAGATATCTTGTCTGCAATACTTTCCGACAAATGAAAATGACCGGTATCCAACGTAACTATCTTTTGTTTCTTAGCACCGTAACCCAAATAAAAGTCATAAGAGCCGACCGTATAGCTTTCCAAACCGATACCGAACAATTTGGCTTCAATACAGTCTTTCATATTTTTGTATTCGGTCGAAAAAACGGCGTCTAACGATTGTTCCAATATCCGGCGATACTCATACCGGTTGACTGTCAGGTCTTTCATTCCATCGTGAATCCACAAATTCATGATACAAGGATCGTTCTGATATTTTCCCATCTCTTCGGAGATAAGACGACAACGCAACGTATGTTCAATCCAAAAATCACGAATAGATTTATCGGGATTGGCTAAAGTCAAATCACCGCTTTTAGGATGTCCGAACGAAGTAGAATTGAAATCAAGCTTTAAATCTTTTTCTTTTGCCCATTGCATCCAGCCGATAAAATGAGCCGGTTCTATTTCGTTGCGATCTACTGTTTTTCCTCCGAAATCGCCGTAGATAGCATGCAAGTTTAAGCGATGTTTTCCCGCAATTAATGTCAATACTTTTTCAATATCTCGGCGTAATTCTTCCATATTACGCGCCTTGCCCGGATAATTTCCGGTAGCCTGAATACCGCCGCCACCCAGATTACCCAGATTTTCAAATCCGGTCACATCGTCGGCTTGCCAACAATGGATGGAAATAGAGATGTTTTGAAGTTTTTCCAAAACAGCGTCCACGTTCACTCCAAGCGCTTGGTAACGTTCTTTTGCTATTTCATACGATTTTTGAACTGATTCACTTTTTTTCATGATACATTATTTTAAATTAGTTATTATTGATGATAGATAAAAATTGTTTGTAAGCATTTTCCCAAACGATTGTATTTTCGGGATAATAGACGTCTAAATCAACCGAATTTCGGATAATGCCTCTCATTTCGGGCAAAGATTTGACAAGTCCCATTCCTTTTGCTTGCATCATACTATTTCCAAAAGCGGTTGCTTCGGAAGGTCCTGCTATCACGGGGATACCGGTCGAATTAGCCGTAAACCGGTTGAGCAGCTTATTTTGTGAACCGCCTCCAATGACATACAATTTGTTAATTTTGAAAGGGGCCACTTTTTGCAGTTTATTTAATACATCTTTGTATTTCAATGCCAAACTGTCGAAAATACAGCGAATATATTCAGCCGGACTTTCGGGCGTTTTTTGATTACTTGTTTTGCAATAACCGGCAATTGCTTCGGTCATGCTTTTCGGATTGGCAAAGCAAGAATTGTCGGGGTCAATCAATGATTGAAATCCGGTTGCCGATTCGGATAAGGCGACGATTTCGGAATAGGTGTATTTTTTGCCTTCCGCTTCCCATTCTTTACGGCATTGTTCCAACAACCACATACCGGTAATATTTTTCAGGAAGCGGGTTGTTCCTTCCACTCCGCCCTCATTTGTAAAATTAAGCGAATAAGACTCTTCGGTGATAATGGGTTCTTTGACTTCGATCCCCATCAACGACCATGTACCGGAACTCAGATAAGCAAAATTTTCATCTTCGGCAGGGACGGCGACAACTGCAGAAGCCGTATCGTGTCCGGCTACGGCGATTACCGGCGTATGATCCAATCCGGTTTCCCCGCTGAGAACGTCCGTCAGGGTACCGATTATTTCTCCGGGCTTCACGACAGGTAAAACAATAGAAGGATCAATACCCATCGCTTCGAATAACTGAGACTCCATTTTCTTTGTTACCGGATTCAATAATTGAGCGGTCGAAGCAATGGTATATTCACATATTTGCTTGCCTGTCAACAGATAAGACAAGGCATCGGGCATGAAAAGTATATTTTTGGCCGTTTTCAAAGCAGGGAAGTTTTCGCATTTAGCGGCATATAATTGATAAATACTGTTGAAATCCATGATTTGAATTCCCGTCAGGTTATATACTTTTTTCCGCGGCACAAGTTGAAAATATTCTTCCGGCTTGCCGAAGGTGTAAGGATCGCGATACGAGCGCGGTTGACTCAAAATACTTCCGTCTTCACCGATATAAACAAAATCGACACCCCATGTATCAATACCAATGGAATCAGGACGGATATTTTCTCTTGCAGCAGCAACCAAACCTTCTTTCAAAGATTCGTAGAGCGCAAATAAATCCCAATAATATTTGTCGTGAATGTGAATGATTTTGTTGGGAAAACGGGTAAGCTCTTTCAATGTCAGCCGACCGTCTTGCAAGATAGCTAAAATGGAACGGCCGCTGGTTGCTCCCAAGTCAAACGCTAAAAAATAATGTGTCTTCATTATGTTAAATAGATTTAAAAATGAAAGAAAAAGATTAAGACGATAAAATATTGCTCCCGTCTATCGTTCTCTTAATAAATAAAGGTACAAAGTAAATAAAAAACTTCCATTTATTAGCTGTAATTTTGTTCAAATATAGGTAATTTTATTCACTCGGATTTGATAATCCCAGTATGTCGTTGAATATATTGACAAAATAAACCGTGAATAGTGTCTGATCCTCCAATTAAAATAAAATTAGTTTTTTAATTTTGGAGATGAAGTATGAGGGCATTTCAAATTGTCGCGTCAACTTCGAGTTTTTTTCGTATCCCTCACAAATCTTTCTGAAACTGTGAAGGCGTTTTTCCGAATTGTATTTTAAAGCATTTGCTGAAATAAAGCGGATCGTTTATTCCCACTTTGTATGAAACTTCCGATACGTTCATATCCGTTGTAGTCAACAATTCCGCTGCTTTCTTCAACCGGACGATGCGAAGGTATTCGTTAGGGGAATGACCGGTCAAACCTTTTATTTTTTTATAAAAATTAGTACGTCCCATACCAACTATTTGAGCAAAAGTAGCAACGGAAAAACCCGTATTCCTCATGTTTTGTTCAATCAGGAAATGTATTTTGTCGAGAAATTCTTTGTCTTTATTCGTAAAATTAATCAGAAGCGTGGGGGCGCCGGGTTCTTGTGCAAACTTCCGCTGTAGTTTTTCCCGCTGTTCAATAAGTTTAACAACACGCGCCATCAGATATTGAATACTGAATGGTTTCGTAATGTAGGCGTCGGCGCCGGCCTGGATACCTTCCAATTGATGCTCTTCCGAAGAATGTGCTGTTAAAAGGATGACAGGAATATGACTTGTCAGAAAATCCTCTTTCAAACGGCGGGTTGCTTCAAAGCCGTCAATTCCGGGCATCATTACATCACAGATAATCAAATTCGGTTGTTCATGCGTTGCTTTTTCCATGCCCTCTTCGCCGTCTTTAGCCACAGACACCGAGAAAAAAACGTTCAATTGGTCGAACACAAATTCGCGTACTTCATCGTCATCTTCGATAATCAACAATTTATAATTCGGATAATGTTTGCTTTGTATTATATTTTCCGATGAATTTTCCATTGGAACAATATCTGTAGTTGTGCCGGTATATTTAACCGGAGGCTGTGATTCTACAATTTCCTCTTTATCATAATTCTCATCCGATAAGGGAATAGAAACGCTGAAGCAAGCGCCTCCCAACTCGGAAGATCTATATTCGACATTTCCTTTATGCACTGCCGCCAACTCGGCTGTCAGATGCAGTCCGACGCCTGTTCCTCCGGAAGAGGAGTCGATCTGGGCAAAACGAACAAACAGGGAACTTTGTTTCTCTTTCGGAACACCCGCACCGCTATCAGATATGCTTAAAATTAAATGGTCGTCTTGCTCCGAGAAAACCAAACGCATCACAACAATACCGTTTTCCGGCGTATGCTTCATGGCATTCGACAAGAGATTATAGACAATTTTGTCCATTTTGTTTTTATCCAATAATATTTCTCTTTGCGGAAGATTAGACTCAAACAAAAACGCTATCTTTTTCTTTTCCGCCAATTCTTTGAACGTTTGATAAATATCATAAAAGAAATCAACGGCTTCCGTCCGCTCCAGTTTTAGTTCCAGACGCTTGTTTTGTAAACGGCGAAATTCCAAAAGTTGATCAATCAACCGGAGAAGGCGCGAAGAACTTTTCGCCATTTGATTGATTTGTTTTGTAACGGAAGGAGGCAAGTTTTTCATAACGGTCAAATTTTCAATCGAACCTCGAATAATGGTTAAAGGCGTTCGAAATTCGTGTGATATATTGGTGAAAAAACGAAGTTTATATTCGGTCAATTGCCGTTCTACTTCTACGGCTGTATGCAAGCGATTGATTTGCAGAATAAGCCTCAGCGTGAGAAAGACGACAACAGCTATTAAAATAAAATAAATCAGATAAGCCCATCCGGATTTCCAAAATGGCGGCGCAATAACGATTTTCAGGACCGTTTCGTTTTCCGTCCATACGCCGAAAGCATTACTGCCTTTGACTTTGAAACGATAGTTTCCCGGAAGAACATTCCGGTAAGCAGCTATATTGTGGTGGGTAATCGGATTCCATGTTTTTTCGTAACCTTCCAAATAATAAGCATACTGGTTCGAATTAGGCAAATGGAAATTGAGCATGGCAAATTCGATATTGAACGAATTTTGATTGTATTTCAATTTAATTTCTTTGGTCAACGAAATACTTTCGGTCAGAGGAGACGGCGACAGTGCGGATCGCAACGTCTCTATATCCGGACGAATATCTACTCCGTTTATTTTCAACCCGGAAATGACAACGGAAGGCGTATAAATATCGTATTTGATTTGAGAAGGATCGAAAATATAAACCCCGGAATAACTGCCAAACATCAATTCTCCTGTTTTCATTTTCCAGCAAGAACTTTCGTTAAACAAACCGGCTTGATTCGTGTTGAAAAAACTGAAATTTTCGAAACGTTCGGTCTGAGGATCAAATCTGGAGATTCCGCTACCTCCTTCGGTACTCACCCAGATATATCCCTGATTATCTTCTATAATCGTCTGAATCACTTCGTTAGAAAGTCCGTCTTTGGCTGTGTAATGTTTAAACCAAGAACGCTCGAAAGGTTCTTCCCGTACCAGCAAGTTCAATCCGCCGCCGGTAGTTCCGAACCAGATCCGGCCTTTACTGTCTTCGAAGATAGTCTTCACTTCGTTGTTGTTGATTGAGCGATCGTCATTCACATTAAAATGAAAATTAACATAATTATCGTTATCCCGAATTAATTTATCAGGATCAAAAACATTGACGCCTTCATTCGTTCCCGTCCAAATCATTCCGGTATGATCTTGCATAATGACACGTACCATATCCTGATTGGTCGTGCGGGTATTGATATGCCGAAAATTGATTTCTTTACTGTTGAGGTCGGCATAATGCAATCCACCCCCAAAAGAAGCTACCCACACTCGATTTTTTGAATCCAATAAAAGGTCAAAAACATTGTTGCTACTGGTATTTTGAATAGCGATGTCGTGTAAATGATAAGTATGGACAGGAGTTTCTCCCGAAGGAGAAAACACGACAATACCGTCTCCACGAGTGCCTAACCAGATATTTTTCAACGAATCTTCTATGATGCAGAAAGGTAAGCCGCCGGCGATTTTATGCGATTTTATTTTCTTGAAATGCCGGTCATAGAGATACAAATACCCGTTGCGTGTTCCCATCCAGAAACGACCTTGCGAATCCTCATAAATCAAACGGACGGCGTTGCTCCGGCCATGATTGTTGTCCGGTGCAGGATACAAGATTTGTACGGAATAATTACTCACTGAAATTTTACTAATTCCGGCAAATTCCGTTCCCACCCAGATTTCTCCCGATTTATCCTCCATAATACACAACAGGTAATTAGTCGGCAGATCGCTGTTATCGACCGTATAATGATACGTCTGTCCATTGTTCAAATCCAACGCAAACAAACCGTTTCCATACGTAGTAATCCAGATAATGTTACGCGAATCATGGTAAATATCATAACGCTCGGCGTCGATCGTGGAAAGAATATTGGATGGAATCAAGTCTATTTTTTCGAAATGATCACTGGAAATCTGTCTCCAAACAGATCCGGAAATATTATACACCCATTTATTTCCTTTATTATCGGTATAAAAACTTGCATTTTGTATAACTTGTCGATTGAAAAAACGTTCCGCAGGAACAAATTTCATCTTGTAGGAATCAAAAGCAAGAATATCGGCTTTAGTTCCAATCAAAATAACTCCATTATTCAGGATCGTTGTCGTATTTAAAGAAATAGTATCGCCATACGGATATTTTATTGCCGGATAAAATTTTTGCTGTTGGGAATTGAACGGAACAATATGATTATCGTTGATAAAATACAAATAATTACCCGATTCATGGATGAAAGAAAACGATTCCGACGAAATTTTGACTGCTTGATTCCCTTCCAATCGAAACAATCCACTACCGGCGCCTATCCAAATACGATGCAAAAAATCTTCATAAACAAAGAAAACGGAACGGCTGCCCAATTGAGTTTCCCCAAATTGCACGGCTTGTAGCTCATCCCCAACATGTTGAATACGGCAACATCCGCCGCTGGCTCCCCATAACCATATATCGCCGTTAGAAAAAGCAGAAGCATGTGAGAAATTTTTTTGTTTATTACTCGGATCATAATCCACAAAACGCTCCAATCGGGGATTATAACAACAAAAAATATTAGCTGTTGTACGAATCCATATATAACCATGGCGATCTTCCTGTAAGCTTCGTATCCGGTTGTCCGGCAACGTTGCAAAATTTCCGGTCTGAGGAAGCATGACTATAAACTCTTTCCCGTTGTAGCGGTTCAACCCGTTGATAGTACCCAACCAAATGAACCCCTTATTATCTTGCATAATAGCACGAACGGTATTCTGAGATAATCCATCTCGGTCGCTAATCCATTCAAAACGAAGAATCTCTACAGAAAAAACCGGTTCTACAATTCCCAGCAGGCAGGCAAAGAGAAAACCTATCTTTTTTGTTTTTTTCATGGTAAATGAGGGCCGTTAAAGTCGAACAAAATTTGTATTTATATCTATGACAAAGGTAATATTATTTCCTGAATAGAAAAATACAACAACCGGCAAACGACAGTCAAATAATCGGCATACAATTGTTATTGTACAAAATTCCATATTTAAAGTACAAAATTCCATATAAAGAAGCCTTTTTTCTATAAAACTGAACAAATACCTATTTTTTAATCGCGAATATTGTTTTTCCTTTGTTCCGTAAAAACATTATAATATGGCAACTAAAAATCAAATACAAAAAACATGCATTTTATGGATGATTTTATTAGGATGCATGTTTCATCTTCAAGCAAACGAATTGCCGGATAAAGAAAAAGTGCTTCACACCATGATAAACGTTAATGAATATTTCATAAAGAAATATGCCGACAGTACAAAACCCTCTCACGTAGGCATTGTTCGTCCGAGCAATATATGGACAAGAAGCGTTTATTACGAAGGCTTGATGGCCTTGTACCAAATCTACCCTGAAGAAAGATATTACCGTTATGCACTCGAATGGGCGGAATTTCATCAATGGAATCTCCGAAACGGTAATACGACCCGTAATGCCGACGACCAATGCTGCGGACAAATTTACATTGATTTGTATAACATGGCGCCCGACCCTAAAAAAATACGAAATATAAAAACCTGCATGGAACAGTTAATTCATTCTCCGGAAGCAGATGATTGGTCTTGGATTGATGCGATACAGATGAGCATGCCCGTTTTCGCAAAGTTAGGCCAATTGACCGGCGACAGTCGCTATTTCGAAAAAATGTATCAAATGTATTCCTTCACACGGAACAATCACGGAACAAAAGGTCTGTATAATCCTGAAGACGGCCTTTGGTGGCGCGATGCGGATTTCCTTCCACCCTATAAAGAGCCGAACGGCAAGAATTGCTATTGGTCGCGTGGCAACGGCTGGGTATATGCAGCCTTAGTGCGGATATTGGAGATTATTCCTCTCGACGAAACGCACAGAGATGAATACCTCGCCGATTTTTGCGATATGTCGGAAGCCGTGAAGAAATGCCAACGTGAAGATGGTTTTTGGAATGTCAGCCTGCACGACCCCACTCATTTTGGAGGTAAAGAATCCTCCGGAACTTCATTGTTTGTTTATGGAATGGCCTGGGGTATTAATAATGGCGTATTAGACAGGGAAACGTATTTACCGGTATTGTTGAAAGCATGGAATGCCTTGATGAAAGAAGCGGTTCATCCCAGCGGTTTTCTCGGCTGGGTGCAGGGAACAGGAAAAGAACCCAAAGACAATCAACCGGTTACCTACGATAAAGTTCCGGATTTTGAAGATTTTGGAACAGGTTGTTTCCTCTTAGGAGCAAGCGAAATATATAAATTACAACACCCGAATAAAAAATAAAAATTAATTTAATCTTTAAGTATAGTTTATGTTTAAACTATATTATTTTTTTACTATATAAATATATTTACATGAAAAAACAAAAATCATTACAATTAAGATTAATTGTTGTTGTGTGTTTACTGTTTCTATTCAATGTTTACGGTATGGCTCAAGGTATCGTAATCAAAGGAACAGTATCCGATGAAACAGGAGCGCCTATGACCGGCGTCAGTATCCGGGTATCAGGCGCTAAAGTAGGAACAGTAACGGATTTGGACGGGGCATACACGCTGAATGTGCCGGGAAGCGAGTCCGTATTGCAATTTTCTTATATCGGTTATCTGTCAAAAGCCGTAAAGGTCGAAAACCAACAAGTAATCGATGTCGTTCTGGAAGAAGATTTACAAACTTTAGACGAACT
>JAIRLY010000204.1 GCA_031259075.1 Dysgonamonadaceae bacterium
CTGGCGGCGCTACGGCGTTTGCCATCATCCGCTCTGTTATTGATACCGCTATCAAAAATTCTCAAAATGTTTGGATGGCGATGAACTGTGTGGCTAAAGTAGCTGAATAGTTACAAAAAATAGAAAGATGGAAAAAGTATTTGTAACAGTAGAAATGACCGGTAACAATTATGCGGCTTATTTGGAACAGCTTCCATGATGTGTTTCTACCGGAAAAACATTTGAGGAACTGAAGAAAAATATTGCCGAAGCAGTAGAACTGCATCTTGAAAGTATGCGCGAAGACGACGAAAATTTTTCGTTCCCGGAAGAATACGAACTTGCATATCTCTTTGATCCGGAAAGCCTTTTAAAACACTATAACGGCATTTTTTCCAATGCTTCTCTCGAAAGGCTTACCAATATCAATCAACGGCAACTACAGCGTTATGCCTCCGGAGCGAGCAAACCTCGCCCCGAACAGGCAAAGAAAATTGCAAATGCCTTGCATAGTTTAGGAAAAGAACTTTTAGCAGTAGAACTCTAAGTTAATTGACAATTCTGATTACGGCGAACCCCGCTCAAAAAAGTGGTTTTTTTTCTTATTAATTGTTAAATCTCTCATTTCCAACAAAAATAATTGTTGAAACAGTTGTTTTGTACGCAAATCCGTACTATTTTTGCAGGGTAATCAAAAAAATGAGAAAATGAACAAGCCAGTATTAACAGAAAAAGAGAAAGAACTGGTAGAAGCTATCAGAAACTACAAAAAGGCAAAGCATAATCCATCCAAAGAATTGGAACTGTATGTAATCCGATTGTTTGAATTGCTTTTATATGAATATGAAGAAGATTAATAAAAACGAAAATCCTTGCCTGTGTTACCGGCAGGTAAGGATTTTAAAAAACAATAAAAATATGGAAACAGTAACAGCAAAAGAAACAAACTTGAAACAGCAACTTTCTGACATCATTGTTGATATATCCTGGGCTAAGATAGCCAAAAGATATTTTGATAAATCGCCATCCTGGATATATCATAAAATAGACGGCATAGACGGCAATGGAAAACCGTCCGATCTTGTCGGCGAAGAACGGATACAACTCAAAAATGCCCTCTTCGACCTGTCGGAACGTATCCGCAACGTTGCATATCGAATTTAACAGGTTCCACTTTTCATTTTTTTAATTACATTTGAAGCCCTGTGCCGGAACTCGCAGGGCTTTTATTTTGCAAATTCTTCTTCTTTTTTTTGGCCGTCTCAAATATTATCCCTATATCTGCAACGCAAAACATTATTGAGAGCAACTGGAAAGTTGTCCATTTTTAAGGCTTTTTTTATGCCCTGTAACACATACGGCTGTATTATTTCCTCATTCTTTTTGAGTGTTGCTCTCGAATGATGTTTTGCGACGGGAAATGTACAGCCGTTTTTTCTGTACTAAAAGCAAAACATCATTCAGTTGGGAAAGAGGTAAATCATGAAAAGAATGCAAATACGCGGGTTTAATACCCAAAATAATGAAAATCCTGCTCCGGAACCCGATTTTTTTGAACAGGCAATCGCCAAAAAACGGGAGCAGGCAAAAAAAATCATTTCGGCGAAATATACTCCCGCCGGTCCCCAATACGGGCGCGAGTTCCGGATCATCTTAGAACTGCAATACGAGTTCAGGAGATGATTTCTCTCTCCGAATCCGCCGTCAATGACGCGATGAACGAAATCGGATTTGAAGTAACATTCATTGACGATAAACCAAACTGGGTACTGTATCCTGTCCGGACAGATATTCCGGATTGATAAATACTAAAAAATGTTAAATATCGGGGTTTATCAAAAATAATTGCGTAAATAATTTTTAATAACAAAATTGTTATTACCTTTGTATTGTCATTATGACAACGAGATCTCTAAATGATTGATGACAAAGAGCCAAAAGCTCGGGTAGATGAATTGATGGAACACCTCAATTACTACCTCCGGCACTACGACCGGCTCATTAAAAACGGTTTTAGAAAGCCGGTGTTGGACGATGAAATTCGCTTAATTGTAAAGGAGCTCAAAAAATTAAGTAAACACGTCTAACAGAAAGGATAACCGCCACTCACCGGCGACGGTTTCCTTTTTACTCAACAATTAAAAATAATCATTATGAATGCAAAAACAAAATTTTTAAATTTAAAGCAAGCCTGGGTAAAAGCCGGTGCTGCCGAACGGGAGTTGATAGATAAAGAAACAGAAACATTCTTTGCCTCGTTATCGGAAGACGAAAAAATAGATGTTAACGAGGCTGTAAAAGAAGATTTTAAAGCCATACATAAGGAAATAGACGAAATAAAACAGGTATTAGATATCCGGAAAAAACTGGAGCCGGTGTTGCCAATAATATCCGTATCCTATTTAGTTAAAAACTATTTCCATAGAACGCCACAGTGGTTTTATCAGCGGCTAAACGGAAACAGGGTAAATGGGAAAACAGCGCAATTTTCTCCCCAAGAAGTAGAAACCTTAAATCTTGCAATTAAAGATATTACCAAACAGTTAAGTAAGACACAGTTATAAATTTAATCGATCCCGGAAAATGAACGCCGGGATTTCATTTTTTTGTCCTTTTTTTACCCGCTTTCATACGGAAAGTTGTACCAATAATATTTCCGAAAAACTGGATTTGAAAATTACATTCAATCAAGCAGAAATCCTCATGGAAACCTACTATCCGGACAGTGCCAGCTCTCTTAAAGAATATTCCCTTAAGCCACTGTTTTAATAAAATGGATATCCGCTTTTCCCCGAATGGGGAACGGAACATCTACTCAATCAAATTTGTAGACAAATCAGGGAAAATCTGCTTTATCCAGCAGTGCTGTACCAGGGGCTGTATATAACGACATTCGCAAACTTAATGTTGTGGAGTGGATGCTGATAAATAGAAGATAGATAAATAATTGATTTTCAGCTTGTGACTCCGGAGGGATTCAAACCCCCAACCTTCTAATCCGTAGTCAGATGCTCTATTCAGTTGAGCTACGGAGCCTTTCGTAATTGCGGCTACAAAGGTAGGATTTATTTTTATATTCTACAAATATTTTCAATGAAATTTACCGTATAAACTTCGGGCCAAAGATTAAATAACCAATATTCAATCCGAAATTCCAGTTATTTTTCGGATAACTGTAACAATTGGCATACAAACTGACAGACATAAAAGATAACTGGGCTACGAAACTTATTTCTCCCATGTAAGCGGGAGACGCAAATAAATCCCCGTAAAATGTGCTGTTATTCTCTCCTTTCCGGATAGAGTAAAGAGGAACAAATCCGTAAAAGTCGCCTCGAAAATGAAAAGTAGAATTTAATTTCAGAATGGGAATCAATCCTCCGGCTATATACTGATTTGCATGAAAAGCTTCGTTAAAAGTCAACATACTGTGTGGAGTAGGGGTGAAGCCGGGCGCTTGGAGAACGGATGACGTATAATTACTCCATAAATTCTTACTGGAAACGACACTCTCTATTCTGTATCCCAAATTAATGTTAGAACTTATTGTATGATAGTTATTTAAAATTGCATTTAACTGTATATATGACTGGTGTATATCTTTCTTTTGCCGGTTAGATGGCATAAAAGTCTCTTTCCCGGAAATAAAATGAGCATATATTTGATGTTCCTGACCGCTTATTGGAAATTGTTTTGCATTCAATGAGTTTTTTGTGTAATACAATCCGAGATTATAAAGATTGTACCGGCTTTTATCAAAAACCTTATAATCATTGCTTTGATAATATTTATCTTCTAAACTTCCATATCCCATCCAAATTTCCATTTTGGCATTCGTCAAAAAAGGCAATCCTAATCCGATTTTTCCAAAGGTTTCTCTCTGACTTGAGAAAGTTGCCAAGTCGGTATCTATAAATAATCTTTCATTTTCGTAATATTCCCTGATATTATAAGAAAAAAGAGCCAAAATATCCAATGGTATTCCGGCGGAAATTTCTAATTTCCCTTGCGCCGTAATACCGTTATAGGCATTTCCCCATTGCATATCGACGTTTAAATTTGTAGATAATTCGGTCAAACTTTGATATCCAAGTCCCAAATACATCTGATTAGCGCTCATGGAAGAAATATTTCCGCCAAAACCAACCTTTAATTCGTCGTTCATTTTTATATTCAAAAATAAATTAAAAGTATGATTTTCGGGATTATATTCCGCATGAGGTATAATTTCCTTGATTTTGGAATTTGTCAACAGGCGAAAATAGGTTTTCTTGAAATCAAGCATCGTGAAATAATCACGATTATCATGGCGAATCTGATTTTCTATATAAGTTTTTTGTGATACCGAAACACCTGAAATGTATATATTTTTAAAAATTAAAAGAGGAAGAGATGTTTTATATTCCGCTCTGCGTGTATTTATTTCGGAAAGCGCCACTCGTCTTCCAATTCGTCCTTTAATCGAATCGATGATTTCCTCTGTTCGCATATATCCCAACTCAAACAAAACCTTTGCTTTATTAAAATCCAATAAATTTACGTCTTCAAGGCTAAAATTCATTAAAATTCCATCCTTCGGGTCGATACTGTACTCTGTTTTTTGCATAATCATATTTTCCAATTGATTATATAAACTTTGCTCGGATGGTTTTTTCGAATGGGAGCTTGCCAATGAAGAACCGATAATAACATCCGGATTCCAAGCCTGTTTCATAGGTTGAACAGGAAAATTATCATAAATACCTCCATCCCACAAAGGAATATCATTCTTTACTACCGGTTCGAAAAACAGAGGAAAAGACATTGATGCTCTTACTGCATCTCCTAAATCGCCGTTTCTGAAAATAACAGGTTTTTTATTATATACATCCGAAGCAATACATAAAAAAGGAACAAAAAGTTTATCAAAATCTCCTTCACATTGTGCATTTGCTTGAGAAAACAACTGAAGAAATGCCTGATTCATCTGGATAGGGTTAATTAAACTATTGGGTATGAGAGAACCGCGAATATCGTCTATTGAATTTTTTAATGGAACATTAAAATGAACAAAAGAAGGATCATTATTCTTTTTCCGAAAATAAAATTGAAAATCTTCTTCTATTTTTCCTGTTTGCCAATAGTGAAAATCGTCGGATAAAAATAATTTCAGCATTTCTTCCGGAGAATACCCCATCGCATATAAACTTCCTACAATAGAACCAATGGAAGTACCTGCTATATAATCAATTGGAATATCATTCTCTTCTAATGCCTTAATAACGCCAATGTGAACAACTCCTTTAGCTCCTCCACCACTTAAAACTAATCCGACTTTTTGCGGATAAAGAGAATGAATACATAAAATAACAAAAACAAAGAATATAAATATTTCTTTTTTCATTGATCGAAGATTTGACAACAAATTTACATGAAAATTTTTAATTTGCACACAGACAAATAAAAAAGGTTAAATCTACTATCAGGGCAACCGCATCAAAATAATTAAAAAGATGATCTTGCGGATTTGATGTGGTAATAGCCATAAAAAGAAAAAAGCCTATCTTTATCTTCTATAAAAAATAATTATTTATGGAAA
>JAIRLY010000278.1 GCA_031259075.1 Dysgonamonadaceae bacterium
AAATCAATTCACGGATATAGACGTGAACGCATTTATAAGTGGAATTTCGGGTGCAGACAGTCAGGCAGAAATGATTAAATCCGCGCCAACAGATATTAGATAAACCAAATTTGATTTGAACAAAAGTTGTACTTTATTAGTTGAAATTACCCATTTCTTAGTTGAAACCGCAAAAAAGTCTTTTTAGGCGTATTTGTTGCGCTTTCTTTTATTTTTATTAAAAAGAAATTATTATCTTTGCAGCATGAAAAGAACGAACAAAAGTTTGGAGGTCGTGTTAAAATCAGCTATTGTAGGTAGTCTGAAAAATTATCAACTCACAAATAGAGGCAGTTTTTTGGGAGATCTCTATATGTGTTATGATGAAGAAAACCAAACTATTACGTTTTTTGATGATGTTGAGAGAGAGTTATTAGCCGTAAATTTAACTGATAAAGATATTGTTTTGGACGTCAATTCTTTTAAAGAAGTAAAAATTTCAGCTAAAGCCGCCCTCAAAGAATTGGAAAGAGAAACGGTCTTTGAGAAGAATTTTATTCATAAACCTTTTACAGTGAGTATGGTTGATTGCGATTTTATTGTTATCGACGAACTGATTTTTGTAGATGATGAAACCCTAAAATTGGACGACGATTTTTGGATTAATCTGGATAAGGAATTGAATAATTTTTTGAAAGATCTGATGAAATAAATATAAGCCACTATAGCTCAGTTGGTAGAGCAACGCATTCGTAACGCGTAGGTCACGAGTTCGAGTCTCGTTAGTGGCTCTTGATTAAGCAGTTACATAAATTTGCAACTGCTTTTTTTCGTTCTTGTCTATGTCTGCTTTCACCTGTGTGATTGGATTTAATGCTATCTTGCATCCGAATTTGATAACACACCCAGATTAATGACAGCCGATTTAAATAAGTGAGTATAATCTTTATAAAACTCGCGTGTACGTGCTTGTATATTAGCAAATTAAAAATGTTTTGGGGAGAGATTCCCCTGTAAATTTTTTCAAAGAGCGTGATGAAAACATCGTGTCGCCTTATGTTGCGATTTTCCCTTGCGAGCTTGGCTCGTCTACAATAGCGGATAAGCGTTAACTCATGTTTGTGTGTAATTCGTAAATTTTATGTAACTTTACATTCTTAATAAATTAATAACACAAAAATGAGATTTTTTTATCAAATAGAAAAAGTTCTTTTTGCAACGGTTTATTTCTTACTTTTGGTTTGCGGTTTTTATGCTTGTGCAAGTATGGGCGCTCCTGCGGGAGGAGATTACGACATAGAGCCGCCGCGGTTCATAAAAAGCAATCCCGAGCCCAATACGATCCGGTTTAACCGAAACAAAATTACGCTGTTTTTCAATGAGTATATTTCAATTGAAAAACCTTCCGAAAAAGTGATTATCACCCCTCCTCAGAAAAAAGCGCCGGTGATTAAATCCATAGGAAAACAGATTACAGTCGAATTGAGAGATTCATTGATACCTAATACAACTTATACGTTCGATTTTACAAATGGAATCGTAGATAATAATGAAAAAAATACAATCGAAGGTTATACTTTCGCCTTTTCTACGGGAGAAGTGGTTGATTCTTTGGTGGTTTCCGGTTTATTGTTAAACGCAGAAAATCTGGAACCCATGCCGAACGTTATGGTCGGCATCCATTCCGATTTGTCGGATACGGCTTTTACTTCTTTACCTTTTTTGCGCACTTCGCAAACCAACGAACTTGGCCGGTTTTGGATTCGGAATATTGCTTCGGGAAGTTATCACATCTTTGCCCTGAACGATGCCAATCGTGATTTTAGATTTGATCAACCGGGTGAAGCAATTGCTTTTGACGATTCTCTCATCATTCCTTCTTTTGAACCGGCTGTACGCATGGATACGATCTGGAAAGACAGTTTAACTATAGATAGTGTCAATGAAATACATTACAATCGATTTACACCCGATAATATCATCCTCCGGTTGTTTAAAGAAGATTTTAATTTGCAATATTTGCTCAAAACAGATCGAATCGATTCATCGCAATTTACAGTAAATTTCAATTCAAAAGTAGATGCGCTTCCTGCCGTTTATTTGATAGACGATGAAGAAAATGAAACAGAATGGTATGTTTTAGAACAATCGTCGGACAAAAAAACACTGACTTATTGGATCACGGATTCTCTTATTTATCAAAAAGACACAATCAATATAAAAATAGATTATATGGCTCACGATACCTTAAAAGCGCTGGAGTCGAAAACCGATACTATAAAGTTGATTCAAAAAAAGAAAGAAGTTTCTAAAAAGAAAAAAGGGGAAGAAAACAAAATGGAAATTTTGAATATAAATATTACTCCGACAGGAACAATGGATATTTACGACACGATAAAATTTACATTCTCCGAACCGCTTTTGTATTTTGAACCGCATTTGATTCATATTCAACAAAAAATAGATACTTTGTGGGAAAAGCGCGATTTCCCGATTTTACAAGATTCTTTAAATCCGCGTGTTTACTACATAGATCATAAATGGCCGTACGGTCAGGAATACCGGATTGATATTGATTCGTCCGCTATTTTCAGTGTTTACGGCAAATGGAACGATTCGATCAAGGTCAATCTTAAAACAAAACCGGAAGATGCTTATGTCCATCTGTATATCGGAGTGGAAGGAACGGATGGCCCCGGATTCGGCCAATTATTAGACGGGAGCGAAAAAATAATTAAAGAGTCTCTCCTGCAAGAAGGCGAGTTGGTTTTTGAAAATCTTAAACCGGGAAAGTATTTTCTCCGTTACATAGACGATAAAAATGGGAATGGTAAATGGGATATCGGAAATTATGCCGAGAAACGGCAACCTGAGCCTGTTTATTACTATCCTGCTGTTTTCGAATTAAAAGAATTTATGGGAGAGTGGGAGCAAACATGGAATGTGACGGAACTTCCGATTGAGAAACAAAAACCACTTGAGATCGTAAAAAATAAACCGAAAGAAAAACAGTCTAAAAGAAAAGAAGATGAAAATAAAAGAAATTCAAATACGCGCAATTCATCCGGTATACAAGGAATGTCACGGTTTTAACAAATTTTTTCGAGTGATTTGGATGCCGGTTTGCGTTATGTTTGTGATACCTTGCATGCAAGCGCAAAACCTGCCTTTTCAATCGGGGGAAGAATTGGACTACAATATCCGGTACAAATACGGCATGGTCGTAATGAAAGGAGGAACCGCTCAATATGGTTTGGAAACAACTATTTTCAACCGGAAACAAGTATTGAAATCTGCATTGACCTTCAAAACAAATTCTTTTTTTGATAAGATTTTTATGATAAGAGATACTTTAAATTCGTATGCAAACCTCCCTGACTTAAAACCTTTATATCATAACCGAAGCGTGAACGAGGGAGGTTATCATTTCACAGAAGAAATGTTGGTGCTGAAACATGAATTTTCTTCTACGCAAGTAAATGTAAAACGCATGAGGAAAGAAATCCTACGAGTTGACACTGTTATCAATTCCGAACTTCCGGGCTACGATCTCTTAAATATATTCCTTTTTATTCGAAATATGGATTATTCTCAATTCAATCACGGGCAAATCTGTACTGTGGCTACTTTTTTAGGCGAAAAAAAGGTAAATATTATAATTAAATATCATGGACAAACTATTCTTCAGAAAAATAATACCAAATATAAAACATTGAAATTAACAATAGATGTTGTAAATGAGGTGTTTACCGAATCGAAAAATGCAATAGAAGTATGGATCAGCGACGACGAAAACCATGTCCCGCTGAAAATCAAAGCAAAACTCAGGATTGGTGCGGCAGAAGCCGAACTTTCTTCTTATAAGAACCTGAAATACCCTTTTACAGCCGCTATCACATTAACACCGCGAAAATAATTAAGTGTATGGATATTATACACATTCATGAATCTTCTCTCATTGAACAGGAAACGGTAGCTACAGTCGGTTTTTTCGACGGAGTGCATATCGGACATCGCTATCTTATCCGGCAAATGAAAGACATTGCTCGAAAAGCAATACTAAAAACAGCGGTTATTACTTTCCCCATTCATCCGCGCAAAGTATTGCAACAAGAATATCAACCTCAACTTCTTAATTCTTTTGACGAGAAGTTGAAACTCCTTTCGAATACAGGGTTGGATTACTGCTATATCATTGATTTTACAAAAGAATTTTCGGAAATTTCCGCTCAAAATTTTATCCGGGAAATACTGCATAAACAATTGCATGTGAAAGACCTTTTAATTGGTTACGACCACAAATTCGGAAAAGGAAGGATAAACGAATACAAACATTATGTAGCGTACGGGAAAGTTTGCGGAATGAACGTTCATCAGGCGGAAAAACTATCTGAAGAAAATAATCCCGTTAGTTCTACGGCCATTCGCAATCTGCTTTCCAAAGGAAAAATAAAGGAAGCGGCAAAAAAATTATTTTACGATTACGCATTAGAAGGAAACGTAATCGAAGGAAACAAATTGGGAAGAACCATCGGTTTTCCGACTGCAAATCTTGAATTAACGGATAAAAACAAGATTATTCCTTTGGAAGGCGTATATGCAGCGAGAGTCGAAATTGGAGATAAACAGTATTCCGGAATGGCATATATCGGTAAACGGCCCACTATTTTATCTCATGGAGAAAGAAGAATAGAAGTACATATTTTCGATTTTTCCGAAGATATTTACGGAATGAAAATTCGCATTGAATTTATAGATTTTATTCGTTCCGATATGCGGTTCGGTAACGTTGAAGACTTACGAAAACAATTGGAGAAAGATAAGAAGAATATCACGAAACGCTATCAAAAGAACATTTTCTCCGAATGAAAAGGAGTTTAAGAACTATACTTACCGGCAGAACAGGGAGGGCAAATGGCTCAATGAACCGATTGATGCCTATTAAGAGTAAAAAAAAAGCACAACAATCACCGGAGGAGATATAGTGTTTCTGGCGCATTTTACCGGAGGGGGTATAAACGCTGTGCTGGAATTGCCGGCAGGCGACTTTTGCGACTATCTGGGTGAAGCCAAAAAACTTTACGAAATGGAAATGAAGATGACGTTAAGAAAAGAAAAATCCAAGCGAAAAAAGCAATGATTACAAGAATAACGATTAAAGCAATGCGTGTCATAATTCAAACCACTTTGAAATCAAAGTCTCTTTCTGCATTTCTTGTGTTTTTGTTGTTGAATGTACTTCAACGGACATCGTTTGCGTTAATGCAAGTTCCATAAAATAACAATTTTAATTTATCTAAATATTTTATTGCAGGGAGGAAGATGTCCATTCTGAAAGAAATAGTTATACAGCAACACCTTTTCATATATCCCCTGGCTCGGCGTAGCGTGGACGCTACGCCGAGCATTTCATAAGTTTTAATCACAAACATATTCATGGTAATTAAACAATTCTTTGCTTACATCCCTGTAGTCGGATAAATTCTTATTTACCCATACTTCGCCATTGACCAATTCCATGCAAACAATTCCCAAGTTTTTGACTTTGTACAGTTTTTTTACACTCAAATCAATTTCACATTCGAAACATTCAAACAGTTCCACATCTGAAAAATTGACTGTTCCCATTGAATAGCTTTCCAAATGCCTTTTTGACGTTTCGTAAAAACCCGACTGCTTGCCCTCTATAATGAAATATATATCTTCATAATATTTTTCTTCCTGATTTTCCTGTTAAATCAATTGATTATTAAACCAAATGGAATCATTTCCACTGATTAACAACATTCCACTTATGTCTCTACACGCACAACCCGTATCAGTGGTATAGTTTTAGTCGTATGTGAAATATACTTGTCCATAACGGTATATGTTTTCTCCATATTTTTATCATTGACGAAAATAACGGTTTCTCCCACTTGCAACGGAAACCAATATGCCTCTCCTTGAACGGCAAACGGTTTACAGGCAACGTTATGGAACGGCAACATGCCACATGAGCTTAGTAGCGTTGCTACAAGCATGAATATAAAAATCTTAATCGTTTTCATTTTATTTAATATAAACATTCGTACTGTCCGGCTTATTATCGAATTGCTTGAAATGCCAGACTTCATCGTCATAATATGTTTTATCCATATCTGAAAAATGGGATTCTGTAAAGCGAAGAGTTCTATCATTTTCAATATAACCCCAACATCTAATGGTCGGTAAACTAACTCCTGTTGATGCATTCCACATTTCATATTCAATTTTATTACCATCCACAACAAACACTCCCCATCCATCTTTTTGTTTTCTTATTTCAGGGTATATTCTGACCATTTCCTCTTCTATAAGATTTAAATCTTGGCCTGAATAACTGTGAGCACATAAGATAATTCCATTTTTATATAAAAAATAAACAACCGTGTTGTTTATTGTAAAATGATAATAATACCCATCCGTTCTTATTTCATTCCCAATATAGTTTGTTCTTTGCAAAGAAAGTTTCCTTTTATATTTTTCCAGAGTATATTCGGATAAACTGTTTCGTAGCTTCCTGTAAAGATCG
>JAIRLY010000324.1 GCA_031259075.1 Dysgonamonadaceae bacterium
AGAATTGTTTGGGTATTTTAAAAGTTTTGGCAATATGCACAAAGCGAAACTTCAATCCGCATTAGAAGTACTACCTGAAACATTTGAATCGAACATAAGCATAATAGATTGGGGCTGCGGACAAGGGTTTGCAAGTATGGTTTCCCTCGAAAAATATGGAAACGCCAATATAAGTCGTATTATACTTATCGAACCCTCCGAACTTGCCATTAAACGAGCAGCATTGCATTGCAAAAAATATTGTCCTGAAATGCCACTAAAAACAATCTGCAAAAAGTTAGATAATTTAACCGAAAACGATTTTAATATACTTCAATCTGATGTTACGATACACCTTTTTTCAAACATTCTTGATTTTGATGGCTATTCGCAAAATCATTTAATAGACTTAATAGAACAAACTCAAGTCGGTGAGAATTATTTTGTTTGTGCAAGTCCATATATTGATCCAATAAAAACAGAGCGGTTGGAATCGTTTATGCGGCATTTTGAGAATAATAACGATTCATTTAAATTGTTATTAGATATAACGAATACTAAAAGTTTAAGCGATACTTTCTGGTGTTGTAATAATACTTATACACAAGGAAATGTAAATCATGGTCAATATTCTAACTGCAATGATTATAACGAATGTGGCTGTTTTAAAAAATGGACGAGAGTGATAAAAGTATTCAAAGTAAATTTGCAAGAGAATTACAATTCAAGTATATGTCCGAATCTCAAAACATAGAATACAAAAGCAGTTGGCACGATGATTACCTCAAATGGGTATGCGGCTTTGCCAACGCGCAGGGCGGTAAAATCTATATCGGTATGGACGATGCCGCTACCCTTGTCGGAGTGGAAGACAAAAAAACGCTGATGGAAGAAATCCCCAACAAAATAAAAAACAATATGGGGATAACCGCTGAAGTCAATCTTTTGCAGGGCGGCGAACTGTACTACATTGAAATCGTTGTGCAGCCCTATTCTGTACCTATTTCATTGCGCGGGCGGTATTATTACCGTAGTGGCAGCGTAAAACAGGAATTGACAGGCGTTGCTCTCAACGAATTTCTTTTGAAAAAAGTAGGACAAACTTGGGATAATGTGATTGAACCGCGAGCCACCTTTGCAGATATTGACGAAAAGTCGGTAAAAGAATACTTGGTAATTTCCAAAGAGAAAGGCAGATTACCCAATTTCGATGGTTTGATCACAGAACAAATATTTGATAAACTGCACCTCTCCGAAAACGGACAACTCAAACGAGCCGCAATAATTATGTTTGGAAAAGACCCTTGCAAATTCTATCCGAATGTTTATGTTAAAATAGGTCGTTTCGGCAAGGACGAAAAAGATTTGCGCTATCAAGATGTGGAAGAAGGCAATGTTATTGTGCTATTACGCAATGTTTTAGAAAGGTTAGAACAAAAATATCTTGTCAAAAACATCACATTCGAGGGAATGTATCGCATTGAAACACTTGAATATCCAATACTTGCACTTCGCGAGATGTTACTCAACTCGATGGTACACCGCAGTTATGTGGGCAGTTTTTCGCAAATGCGTGTGTACGACGACAAAATCAACCTTTGGAACGAAGGTGGTTTACCTGACGGTATTACTTTGCAGGCATTGAGAATCGAACACACCTCAAAGCCGAGAAATCTGCTAATTGCCGATGTCTGTTTCAAAGGCGGGTTGATTGATGCTTGGGGACGAGGCACTATCAGTATCATTGACGAGTGTAAAGCCGCAGAACTACCCGAACCCGAACTCACAGAGCGCGACGGCGGTTTTTTGGTAACGCTTTTCAAAAATCGCTTTTCAGAAGAACGACTGCAACAGCTAGGTTTGAATGAAAGGCAAATAAAAGCAGTGTTGTATGTGAAAGAGAAAGGGAAAATTACAAACGCAGAATATCAGAAAATCAATAATATTTCAAGGCAAATGGCAACCAATGAATTGCACAATTTGGTAAATAATTATAAATTATTGACTAACAGCGGATATGGCGCCGGCAGTTATTACGAATTAGTCAATTAGTAGTCATTTGATAGTCAATATGGTCAATTAGTAGTCAATTATAAAAATGATAGTAACTATGATGCCAAGAGAAACAGACGAAAATACGTATGTAACGTTCTATAAGTTAAAAATAACATTATGAAATCATAGTGTAGTCTTTGTTTATTAAGTTGATACGGAAGTAAAAGTATCACAGAGAACTATTAATATAAACTATACGTCTGATGCCGGCAAAGGATTTTCTGTTGGAAGAAAATATGTTTGCATGGAAAGATGTGGGATATACTCAAAAAAATTATCAACTTTGGATGCGGTTGCCCTGAAGTTTTTTTTGTCATTCGTGAAAAACGAATTACATTTGTCAGGGAAATATGACGTTAGCGCGATTTAGTTGAGACGGCGCGTATTTTTTATAATTTTGTAGGTATGAAATATCTTTTTATTGTACAAGGTGAAGGACGCGGACATCTTACGCAGGCTATTTCGTTGGCGGAGATGTTGCGGCGGCACGGACATGAAGTCGTGGAGGTACTTGTCGGGAAGAGCCGGTTGCGTGACGTACCTGCTTTTTTCCGCGAACGTATGGGGGGGCATGTTCGCGTATATGATGCGCCTTCGCTTATCTTTAAAAAAGACAGGAAACATATTGATAAGTTCAAGACCTTCCTGTATAATACGAATCCCCGGAAGTTACATAAATTTGGTGAAAGCGTCGAACTGATCCACCGGCG
>JAIRLY010000417.1 GCA_031259075.1 Dysgonamonadaceae bacterium
GCCTTGTCCGTGTCTTTACACGGACAAGGTAAAACTTACGAATATCTTTATGAAAATCTTCCTTTTGAAATGCCGGCGCTTCAAAAGCCGGTATTTCCCAATAACCGTTTATCCATTGCCGATTGCGGAGGAATGGGCGACGGTGTTACACTGAACACGGACGCTTTCGACAAGGCGATGAAAACCCTGTCGGGGAAAGGCGGCGGCACGTTGATCGTTCCGTTCGGTATATGGTTTACCGGACCCGTTGTCTTTCAGTCGAACATCAACCTGCACCTCGAAAAAGGCGCCGTGATTTTGTTTACGCCTGATTTCGAAGCCTATCCCTTGCTGGATACCTCTTTTGAAGGATTGAACACCAAACGCTGTCAATCCCCAATATCCGGACGCGATTTGGTAAACATCGCCATCACGGGCGAAGGAGCTATCAACGGTTCCGGGCAAGCTTGGCGTCCGCTGAAAAAAGAGAAAGTAACCGAAAGTTACTGGAAAAAAACAGTAAAATCAGGCGGCGTTTTGAGTGAAAACAAAAAAACATGGTATCCTTCGGAAAAATCGCTCAAAGGCGTAGCATTGAGCGAAACAAATCTGAATGTTCCCCGACAACCAATGACGACGGACGAATGGGAATCGGTGAAAGATTTCATGCGCCCCGTAATGGTCAGTTTCATTCGTTGCAAAAACATCCTGCTGGAAGATGTTCTGTTCGAAAACTCCCCCTGTTGGACGATTCATCCCCTGATGTGCGAAAACGTGATTGTGGACAATATACTGGTGCGCAATCCCGCCTTTGCCCAGAATGGCGACGGAATTGATTTGGAATCCTGTAAAAACGCTATTATTATCAACAGCACCTTCGACGTCGGCGACGATGCGATATGCATTAAATCAGGCAAGGACGAAGATGGTCGCCTCCGCGGCATACCGACAGAAAATCTGATTGTCGATAACTGCAAGGTATTCAACGGACACGGCGGATTTGTAGTCGGGAGCGAAATGTCGGGCGGCGTTCGCAACATTATCGTCCGCAACTGCGAATTTCTGGGAACAGACGTCGGCCTGCGTTTCAAAAGCGCACGCGGACGCGGCGGTTTAGTAGAAAACATTTTCATAGAAAAGATCAGCATGTTCGATATAGCCACCGAATCCCTCCTGTTTGATTTGTATTACGGAGGAAAATCGGCCGTCGAAATGCTGGAAGAAAATTGGACAAAACCGCAAGAAACCTCTATCCCTGAAGTGACCGAAGAAACGCCGGCTTTTCGCAATATATTCGTAAAAGAAATGATTGCGAGGAATGTGCGCCGCGCCATATACTTCAACGGATTGCCGGAAATGAATATCAAAAACATCCAAATAGAAAACGCTTTCATTACTTCCCAAACAGGAGCGGAACTCTCGGAATCGAAAGACATCCTGTTTAAGAATGTGACTATTATTCCGGAAAAAGGCCCCGCATTATTGCTGAACAACGTAAAAAACATGAAGGTAGATGAATTTTCCTGTTCCGGTTTAACAACAGTAGTTCGGATGACCGGCGTCCGGAATGACAACATTCAGTTACCGGAATCCATAAAAAAAGAAAAAATAGAAATTCAGCAAATGAACTGATCGTTGATATTTTATGGAAAAAAACAATTTCAAATTGAAACACACCGCATTAAATCTGTCTGATGACAGAAATTCTATAGAGTGAACTAACATTATTTAATTTATTAATTTATTTATGAAAAAAACTATTTTGAAAATGAAACGCATCTTATTTTTGGTAGTTGCAATATGCCTTCCCGGCATACTTTTCGCACAATCCAAAACAGTTTCGGGTAAAGTAACGGATACGACCGGCGAAGCGATTATCGGAGTTTCTGTTGCTGTGAAAGGGACAGCTATCGGTACAGTCACTAACTTGGATGGCGAGTACAGTATCAATGTTCCCGAATCAAGCAGTACGCTTGTGTTTTCGTACATCGGTATGATTACGCAAGAAATCGTTCCCACATCCAATGTACTGGATGTCATGTTGCAGGAAAGCGCACAGGATTTGGACGAAGTGGTAGTGATTGGATATGGAGTACAGAAACGAAGCGACTTAACCGGATCGGTATCCAGTGTTAATGGAGGAAAAGTGGCGGAAATTGGGAAAATTTCCGTTCTTGGTGCTCTTCAGAGCGAAATACCGGGAGTTTTAATTAAATCCACTTCAAGTAGAGCAGGAGGCAATTTCGATGTTATTATTCGTGGACAGAATTCTATTACAGGAGAAACAAAACCGTTGTATGTCGTAGATGGTATTTTTTGTGATGACATCAATTTTCTAAATCCGCAGGATATAGAAAGAATCGATGTCTTGAAAGATGCTTCTTCGGCCGCTATTTATGGTTCAAGAGGTTCATGTGGCGTTGTTATCATTCAAACCAAATCAGGATCTTCAGCAAAAGGAAAGAAAGCAACTGTTTCTTACGACGGATATTACGGAGTGGTTCAAGCAGCACGTATGCCCGAATTCATGGACACAAAAGAGTGGATGCAATATAGGGCGTTATGTTATCAATATACTGCCGATGCGAATGGAGATGGAGTACTTGAATTTAGCACTAAGGATTTGAATAGTGTCTGGTTTGGTAATGCCGAATTAAATCCACTGGCTGGAAACAGTTTACTGCAACCGGTAGATAAAAATGGGCAATGGAGTGGTAGCCAGTGGCTGCTTGACCGTTATTTAAGAAACGAATCGACCAATTGGGTTGATTATGTTACACAAAACGGATTACAACAAAACCATTATGTAGGCGTTACAGGAGGCACTGAAAATGTTTCGTACGTCGTAGGTCTTGGATATCAGGAAGAAAAAGGCGTTTTTGTAAATGATATGTATAAACGGTACAACTTCAAATTAGGTTTGGATGCTAAAATCAATCAATGGTGGAGTGCCGGCGGTAATTTTAACTTGGCATTATCCGATCAGGAATTGGGAAGTGAAAACGCTATTGTAAATTCATTTCGGATGTCCCCTCAAACCGTACCATACGATGAGAATGGTAATCTAATCGATCAGCCGGGAAAAACCAGTGATAAAAAAGCCACTTATCCTTATTATCCAACAACTATCGGAGGAGGCGGGTTTACAAGTTCAGTCAACCCTTTAGTCGACTTAGATGAAAGCGTTGAGAATACACGAAAATTTACCGGATTAGGAAATCTTTATTTACAATACAATCCTTTGAAAGATTTAATATTTAAAACTACTTTATCGCCCAGTTTAATTTATTACAGGGAAGGTTTTTATAAAGGAAGCAAGGCAGAAGGCAATTTCGGGAATCCTGCAAAAGCAAACGCTGTGAATTCGTATAATTTATCTTATACGTGGGATAATACTGTTAATTACCGATTTGAAATTAATACCGATCATGTACTTAACGCAATGGGGTTGTTTAGTATATATAATTATGAATCGGAATATTACAAGATATTGACAACCGGATACGATGCTCGGTATGATTTTTATAATTTAACTGCGGCGTCAACTATCAATAAACCGGAATCATGGTTTCAAAAAGCAACGATGATTTCCTATGCTGCCCGTTTGAATTATGCGTATAAAGATAAATATTTACTTACAGCCACGATTCGTGAGGATGGATCTTCCAAATTAGCAAAGAAGTGGGCGACTTTCCCGTCGGCAGCTGTTGCTTGGCGACTTTCTCAAGAAGAATTCATGCAAAGTACATCAACATGGATGCAAAATCTGAAATTACGCTTTAGTTTAGGTTTCACCGGTAATAATAATATTAATCCTTATACAACGCAACAATTAACAGGGGATAATACCTATTATAATTTTGGGAGTTCTTCGGCATTTGGTACTGCAAGTGGGCCTATTGTCAATACAGCTCTTACTTGGGAAAAAACGCGGGAATTAGATCTAGGATTAGATTTTGGTTTTCTGAATGGTAAAATAAATGGTTCGATTGATTTATATGATCGTTTGTCGAACGGATTATTACAAGAAAGAACCCTTTTATTGGAAAGCGGAGCTGAAAGTATGATTGACAACGTCGGAAAAGTCAGTAATCGAGGTGTTGAAGTTGCATTAAATAGCGCTGTTCTTCGGAAAAAAGATTTTTCAATTACTCTTAATGCTTCATTTGCCGTCAACGAAAATAAAATCGTAGAATTGTTGGGAAATTCGGAAGATGGATTCAGTCAAATTACTCCTGAGAATAAATGGATTGTAGGACAACCAATTAGCGCTGTATATGGCTATGTATTTGATGGGGTTTGGACGGCTGATGATATTAAAACTGCAATTGCAAATAAAGACCCCAGAGTAGTAAATGAAAAAGGAGAAGTAATCGCCAGGGAAGGACAAGCCCGATTAAAAGACTTTGACGGAAATGGCTTCGATCCTGATGATCGACGTGTTCAAGGACATGTTGCTCCTTCTTGGATAGGCAGTTTTGGAATAAATGTCTATTATAAAGGATTTGATTTCTCTGCTGGTATCTTTGGCGAACAGGGAGTCTACTTATACAGTCCTTTTATTGCGGAATTTACAAATTTCAACGACCGTGGACGTCAAAAATTAAAAATGGATTATTACATCCCTGCCGGAGCTACACTGATTGGAGATGATGGTTATTATTATACATTGGATCAGGCGGTTAACTATCAAGGACGTCCGATGCCTTATACCAATAACGGTACCAATACTAATTGTGGCCCTTATTGGCAGCAAGGAAAATTGGAAGCATTGGAAATGCCGGGTGCTTGGGTAGACGCTTCCTATTGGAAAATTAAAAACATTACATTAGGATATACATTGCCTAAAAAAATAGTGGATAAAATGAAACTGCAAAATTTAAGGGTATATGTAAATGTCTTGAATCCATTTGTTTTTACTGATTATAAAGGATTTGATCCGGAATGGGCCGGAGCATCCGTAAGCAGAGACAATGGTCCAAGTACTGTTAGTTATCAATTGGGAATTAATCTTAAATTTTAAAATTATAAATCATGAAAAAAATATTTTTATTTCTATTGATATCCGCATCTTTATCTTTACCGGCTTGTTCCGATTTTTTAGCAGAAGATAACAGAACCAAATCGGTTGCGGACGAATATTATCAAAAAACAGAATCCTATAATGCGTTGGTAAATGCTTGTTATGCTACGCTTCGTGATGTTTTCGGTGGAAATTGCGAAATGTTTTGCGCAGGAACAGACATCTTTCTTGTTGGAAACAGAGGTCTTGTTTCGCAAGGTCTTGGAAACTATAGAGGCTTAACGCCAACAGATGTTTCGGTAGAAAACTTTTACAAAACCATTTACACAGCAATTAAAACTTGTAATGACGGCATCTATTACGGTGAATTATACAACTATGATGCAAAATTGATTGCTGAAGTTCGTTTTATCAGAGCCATGTATTATTTTCATCTGGTTCAACAATTTGGGAATATAGCATTAGTAAAGAAAAATGCAACTGAACCAATTATGGCTTATCCGTTTTCAGATGCTAAAGATGTTTACAAATTTATCGTAGATGAAATGAAAGCGGCTTTAGGGGCTGATTTACCAGTTACTACAGATAATGGCCGAGTAAGTAAGAGAGCGATAAATCATTTCTTGGCAAAAGTTTATTTGACTCGTTCCTATGAATCTTATGCCGAATCGTCGGATGCAACAGATGCTATTGCTTGTGCGAACGCAGCCATAAATGATCAGCGCTTAACTTTAGATTATGAAACGGAAGTGTTTTGGCCAGGGCAAGAGAAAAATGAAGAAGTTCTTTTTGCAGTACAAATATCTGCGGCTACTATGCCCAATAATGTAGAAGGTGGCAGTTTGCAATATGCTTATTTTGGCCCCTATTTAGGAGGTTCTGACGCCAGTGTCGGGATGACTTACGGAAGCCCGTATCAAAATAACAACTTAATCCCATCTTTCCAATTGCATAGATGGTTAGCTGAAGACAACAATGATAAACGGTATGCAGCTACATTCATGCAGGAATTATATGGCCCCCAAGATGGAGCTAAAAACGATTATTTTGCTTACTTCGCCCTTCCGGCAGAGGAAAGAAAAGACTTGGACGTAAAAGTGTATTATCCGAAAATAACAGCCACTCAAGCAGATGTTGATAGTTGGATAGCGATTAATCAAGCTAAGAGAAATAATACACTGATTTGGTGGGCCAATGGTCGAGCTGATGGTCTGGCTTCGACTGATTGGGAAAGTGGAAATACAGACCGTTGCGCGCCTGCAATAAAAAAATTCTCAGATCCCCAAGCTGCATTTAAAGAAGGAGCCAGAGCAAGTACACGCGATATCTTCTTGGCTCGTTTAGCAGAAACATATTTGATAAGAGCAGAAGCATACATTAAAAAAGAGGGAGCAGCCTCAACTAGCGCAGTATCGGATATTAATGAAGTCCGTGGACGCGCCGGCGCTACACCTATTGCAGCAACTGATGCTACTGTTGATTTTATTTTAGCAGAAAGAGCCAGGGAATTAGCGGGAGAATATCTCCGTTGGTACGATTTGAAGCGAACCGGAAAATTGGTGGAATACGTTACTCGTTACAACAAGCAAGTAACAGATGCAGACATGAAAGGGAAAAACGGAGAATATAAAATTCTTCGTCCCATTCCTGCTCAAGCGCTTGAATTAAGTGTCGATCCGCCTGCTCAAAACCCGGGATATTAACAATTAGTTTTTTTTTGGGTGCACCGTATCCTGCCGTGCACCCATTATATTAAAAATTCAAATTATTCTTTCCATGAAACTCAAATTTACATCATTCCTCTTATTCGCCCTGCTTTGCACTCAGTGCAACGCAAACAAGCCCGACACTTCCGGACAAAAGCATTACATCCGCATGGCCGATTCCGAAATAAAGCGGAACCCCGAATCATGGATGCTCGACTTTGTCAAAGCGCCCCGCTGGAATTACTGTCACGGTCTGGTACTCCAATCCATTTGGCAAGTTTACACCCAGTCCGGCGACCGGAAATATTACGATTACGTGAAAAGCTATGCCGATACCATGCTCATGGACGACGGACATCAAATACGAACCTACCAACCGGAAAAATACAACATCGACATGATTAATTCCGGAAAAATACTCTTCCCTCTGTACCGCGAAACCGGCGACGAAAAATACAAAAACGCGATAGAACTCTTGCGCAACCAGATGCGCTCGCACCCACGCACTTCCGAAGGCGGATTCTGGCACAAAAACATCTATCCGCATCAAATGTGGCTGGACGGAATCTACATGGCCTCCCCTTTCCTCGCGGAATACGCGGCCACTTTCAACGAACCGGAACTGTTCGACGACATAGCCCGGCAAATCACGCTCATCGCCCAAAAAACATACGATCCGCAAACCGGACTCTATTATCACGGTTGGGACGAAAGCCGCGAACAGGCTTGGGCCAATCCCGAAACCGGCCTGTCGCCCAATTTCTGGTCAAGAAGCATCGGCTGGTACTCCATGGCGCTGGTCGACGTACTGGATTATTTTCCCGAAAACCATCCCCAACGTCCGGCGATACTGGATATATTGACCCGTCTGGCTGCGTCGTTGGAAAAATTCCGCGATCCGCAAACCGGAATGTGGTATCAAGTAACGGATAAATTGGGAGAAGAAGGCAATTATCTGGAATCGACCGGCTCTATCATGTTCATCTATTTATGGGTCAAAGGCGCTCAAAAAGGATATTTAGACGCCTCTTACCTCGAAAAAGGAAAAGCAGCCTGCGAGCAATACATCAAACAGTTCATTATAGATAATCCCGACGGAACAATCTCGGTTACGAAATGCTGTTCGGTATCCGGTCTGGGAGGAAACCCCTACCGCGACGGCTCGTACAGCTATTATATTTCCGAACCCGTCAGGGATAATGACCCCAAAGCAACCGGCCCGTTCATCATGACGAGCGTACTGCTTAAAGACTGAAGATAATAAGACAAAAGAAGACAGACATAGACATATAGAGATAAAAAGATGTTTTTTCTTCACGCAAGTCTTCGCCTATTTTCTTTTGTTTATTCATTACGATTCGGTTATTAAAACGTTCTTTGACATGTTGGATTTACTGTGAAAATAGCATTATAAGCATCGGTGCACAGGTGCCGGAACACTTTCTTATTCAACCCTTTCAGGGTTGAGGAAGAGAAGGGGATTATCTTTCATACCCCCCAATCGCTTCGCTTCATTGGGGGTTATTCATATTGAAGACCTTCGGTCTTCCGGGCACAGACCCCTC
>JAIRLY010000318.1 GCA_031259075.1 Dysgonamonadaceae bacterium
ATAAACGATAGTGATACAGGCGGCGGCGTCCATTCTTAACTTTTAACTTTTAGTTCTTAACTCATAACTCTTAGTTCTTAGTTCACTTCCAGGTCCCGAAGAGAAGCGGTTTAAAAATACGAAGCGTGGGACTTTCAACTTTATTTGCTCTAGAGGTCTTAGGAAACCCGCACATACAAATAAGTCACCCCCACGCATCCAACGTGAGTGTTTACTTATTTATTCTTGTATGTGCAGAAAATTCCTAAGTTTCTAAAGCAAGAATATAAGCTAACGCTTTCTTAATTAATTATGTAATGTTAAAAATAGTATCTGTTTCTTTCTGAAAATTTGATAATATTGTTTAAAAACCACGCAAAAATAGTGAGATTTTTTGGAAAAACAAAAAAAATTATGATAATAAATGGTTTGTTGTAATTTCAACTAATAAATGCAGCTTTAAGCAATGAAAAATTTTATTTGTATTCTTATCTAAAATAATGTAACTTTGTGCGCTTAAAAAGTAAAAAATACTAAGGTGGCAGATACAAAATATATTTTCGTTACAGGAGGCGTAGTTTCATCGTTGGGAAAAGGAATTGTCGCCGCTTCATTGGGCAAATTACTGCAAGCAAGAGGATACAAGGTGACTATTCAAAAGTTTGATCCTTATATTAATATTGATCCGGGTACGCTCAACCCGTATGAACATGGCGAATGTTATGTAACCGAAGACGGTCGTGAAGCTGATTTGGATTTAGGACATTACGAACGCTTTTTGAATATTCCTACTTCTAAAGCCAATAATATTACGACCGGCCGGATTTATCAAAATGTAATAGATAAGGAACGGAAAGGTGATTTTTTAGGAAAAACCGTTCAAGTAGTTCCTCATATTACCGATGAGATTAAGCGTAATATCATGATTTTGGGCAAAACAAGGAAATACGATTTTGTAATAACCGAAATCGGTGGTACGGTAGGAGATATCGAATCGTTGCCTTACATTGAAAGCGTCCGTCAACTTCGCTGGGAATTGGGGAAAAATTGTCTTTGCGTGCACTTGACTTATGTGCCGTATATTGCAGCTGCAAAAGAAGTGAAAACAAAACCAACGCAACACTCGGTTAAGTTGCTTCAGGAGCAAGGCGTTCAGCCGAATATTCTGGTTCTTCGTACCGAAAGTGAATTATCCAAAAATATTTGTCGGAAAGTGGCCCTTTTCTGTAATGTGGATGAAGATGCCGTCATTCAATCTTATGATGTTCACAGCATCTACGAAGTTCCTGTTGTCTTGGCTAAACAAGGAATGGATAAAATCGTTCTGCAAAAAATGGGAATGTCTTTAGACAGTCAATTGGATTTGACTTGTTGGAAGAAATTTCTTGAAAACATGAAAACGGCGGAAAAAACCGTTACGATCGGATTGATTGGAAAATATGTTGAGTTGCCGGACGCTTATAAATCTATTAACGAATCGTTGCTTCAGGCGGCTACTTATCACAAACGCAAATTGGATTTACGATTTATTCATTCCGAAAAATTGAATGAAAAAAATGTCGCCGAACTGTTAAACGATTTAGATGGAATAATCGTGGCGCCGGGTTTTGGACAACGAGGAATTGAAGGTAAATTTGTTGCATTGAAATATGCACGTGAGAATAATAAACCCACTTTTGGAATCTGTCTGGGGATGCAATGCATGGTAATCGAATTTGCGCGAAATGTTTTGGAACTAAGCGATGCCAATTCTACGGAAATGGAACCGAATACGCCTTACAAAGTAATTGATTTGATGGAAGAACAAAAACATCTTATTTTTATGGGCGGTTCGATGCGATTAGGCGTTTACGATTGCAAAGTAGAAAAAGCTTCGAAAGCTTACGAAGCCTATAAAAGCGAATTGATCAGGGAACGTCACCGCCACCGTTATGAATTTAACAATGAATATAAAAAACAATTTGAAAATAAAGGAATGAAGTGTACCGGCATTAATCCCGATACAGGTTTGGTCGAAGTCGTAGAGATTCCCGAACTGAGATGGTATTTGGGAACGCAATTTCATCCGGAATACAACAGTACCGTTGTGAAACCCAATCCTTTGTTTATGAGTTTTATTGAAGCAGTTGTAAATAATTAAGAATTAAAATTGAAAAAATAAGAATGGATAAGAACACAATCATCGGTTTTATATTGATTTTGGTCGTTTTGGTCGGATTTTCATATTTGAATCGTCCCAGTCAAGAGCAATTAGCAGCACAAAAAAGATATCAAGATTCAATTGCTTGGGTACAACAGCAACAAATGGAAGAAATCGCTAATACCTTAGCAGCGGAAAAACAGACGACGGAGACAGTAACGAATGAAGAACTTCCCGATTCTGTTCGAAAATCTCAACTTCAAGATATATATGGAAATTTCGGCGTTTCGTCTCAAGGCACAGAGGAACGGATTGTTTTGGAAAACAATTTAATGGAAATTAAATTGAGTACAAAAGGCGGACGTATTTGTTCGGCCCGGTTGAAAGAATATACCAACTACGATAATGAACCGCTCTATTTGTTTGAAGACGATAAAGAATCCGCTTTCGGAATAACTTTTATCACAGCGAATAATCGAGTGCTCAATACCAATGATTTCTATTTCGAAGTCATTCAAAATTCGGGATTGCAAACAATATTGCGTTTGAATGCAGGAGAAAACAAATCCATGGATTTTATCTACACAATACGTCCGGATGATTATATGGTTGATTTCGACGTTGTTCCAAATAACCTTCAGACCGAGCTTTCGCCCGCTATGCGAACGTTGGATATTCAATGGATGCAAAAAATCCGCCAGAATGAAAAAGGCCGGAAATTTGAAGAACGATACGCCCGTTTAACTTACAAATTTTTGTCGGGTGATGTGGAAGAAATGAGAGAATCGAAAGACGATGTACACAATGCCTCCAATAAATTGAAATGGATTGGATATAAAGACCAGTTTTTTTCATCCGTTTTGATTTCTAAAAATTATTTTGAAACAGCTAAGTTAGATTCCAAATACCTGACGGAAGAAAAATACTTGAAAGAATATAGCGTTTACACCAATGTTCCTTTCCATACAACCGATAACGATTCGATTGGATTTAGTTTTTATTTCGGACCAAATGACTATACGCTCCTCAAAAAATACGATAAATTCAAATTTGAAGGACAAAATCTGGAACTGGAAAAATTAGTTCCATTGGGGTGGAGTCTGTTTAGGGCAATCAACAAATGGGTTATTATTCCTATTTTCGACTGGTTGACGAATTTCGGAATTAGTTTAGGTTTAGCAATCTTTTTACTGACTCTGATTATCAAGACGGCTTTGTTTCCATTGACTTACAAATCATTTATGTCTTCGGCAAAAATGCGTGTACTAAAACCGCAAATAGAAGTAATTACCTCGAAATACAAAGGTCAGGAAAATGCTTTGATACGGCAACAAAAAACGATGGAACTGTATAAACAGGTAGGTGTCAGTCCGATGGCAGGTTGTTTGCCGGTCTTGCTGCAAATGCCCTTTTTATTAGCTTTGTTCATGTTTTTTCCATCCGCTATAGAATTGAGGCAACAAAGTTTTTTGTGGGCAAACGATTTATCCACTTACGATTCCCTGATTCATTGGGATACTTATATCCCTTTTGTTTCCAAATATTTGGGAAACCACATCAGTATATTCTGTTTATTAATGTCGGTAGTTACCATCCTGAATACGAAATATACGATGGATCAGCAAAATACAGGTCAGGAACAAATACCGGGTATGAAATTGATGATGTATTTTATGCCGGTCATGATGTTTTTCTTTCTCAATTCCTATCCTGCCGGTTTAAATTATTATTATTTGATTTCCACAATAATAACTATCTTGCAAACCTTAGCTTTCCGTTTCTTTATCAATGAAGAACAATTGTTGGCTAAATTAGAAGCCAATAAAAGTAAAGTGAAGCCGGCAAAGAAAAAATCAGGTTTTATGGCACGATTAGAAGAAGCGCAAAGACAGCAACAGGCATTATTGAGAGAACAACAGAAAAAAAGGCAACGTAAATAATCAGAAGGA
>JAIRLY010000325.1 GCA_031259075.1 Dysgonamonadaceae bacterium
GTAAATAACTTTTCGGGGAATGATAAATAACTTTTTAAAACGGCATGAAAAAACCCGCTCTTTTTGAAGGAGCGGGCCAATTATATAAATGTATATCAGAGCCTCACGGCTGCCAATTCTTTTCCTATTTGCCTGATTGTATTTATAATTTCATTTTCGCGCAGGGAGGAAGGTTTTTTTGTTCCGTTGATATAGGCAGCCATCAAACTTTGTTTCATTCCCATACGGCGAGCGACTGCCGATACGTTCAATTCGGGATGTAAAAGGAAAAAACGGGGTATGCCTGCAGGCTCCGGATTGTCGTAAAGAAAACTTTCCAACGACATGTCCTCGTCTATCTCTTCCCAGCGAATGCCTATTTCATCGTATTCGTATTTCATTCGCTGCTCTTCGGTGGCCCGTTTCAATCTTGGATACCAAAGCAACGACTGCCAAAACTCCCGCCCATCATCGGTAAGGATGAAAATTTTTTCATCTGTAAACCACAGTTTTTGTATTTTCATAATTTATTTCAACCGTTATTTTTATCAAAAACTTTTTTCCATTCCTCTATGAAAGCGTCCCTGTTTTCTTCTATGATGCTTTCAGCAATTTTTAAATCCTTGCTTTTTATCCCTGTATTGTAAATCATTTTAATTTCATCTTCTATTTCGTATTTTGCTTTTCCGTCTGCATTTCTCACATGAACATGTATGGGTTCATGGTCTCTTGTAAAGAAGTGAAAATAAAGCCCGAAAGCGACAAATATCGTAGGCATGACATATTCAATTTTAAATTTACAGGACAAAGATAGGTTATATTTTTATAACCTGCAAATGTTTTACCGATTATTTTTCATAAACTTGCCGGTCGTTGAGAATCTCCCGCCTGTAATACCTTGCTACATCGGTGAGTATATCCATTGCGATGTTGTAGGCTTCTTGGACAAGCGCGCCTCGTTGCGGTGTTCGTATGTCAGGACGGAATTGAACTGTTCCCGGACAGAAACAAATTTTTGATCTGCAAACCAATATGAACGTGCAGGCTGGAGATCTGTTAACTAGAGCGTCTACTTCATTGAGAGCGTCGCAAACTTTTTCTAAGTTGTCAAAGCCGGCTTTGTTTCTCAATACGGGCGTTACGCACTCAATAGCGTTTTCACCCTGTATTGAACTGTCGCTGACAATCTTAAAATGCGGCTTCGTGTTGTGGTTGTATGATTCGGTTTGAAGTTCTACGCCTTTTGCCGTACAAAGCTCGTTAAACCGCTGTTTATCAACGCAGAAACACTCTATTTCAACGCCTAATGTATGGCATACGCTTTTTGAGGCTGTTACGTCGTGAATCTTAAAAAGGTTACAATGTCTGTGCTTTTAAGCCCCAGACTAATCAGGGCGTCTCTTTTTTTGTTCATTGAAACATCTTGTTTCAATATTTCGTCTATTTGCTCTCTTAAAGTTTTCATTGTCGTATTTTTTTAGTTGTTGAAATATGATTTAATTTGTATATGAAAAATTAATGTATAATTTAATTATATGCAAGTGTTTTTAGTTAAAAATCATTAAATAATTAAGATATAATCTATTTAATTATTGATATATTAAATCATTTATTATTTATTCCTATCTTTGCGAAAAAATACATATACCGATATGAGAATTAAAGAAGTATTGAAAGAAAAAGGAATGACAGCTAAGGAATTAGCTTCCAAAATGGGCGTTACCCCTCCTTCGATAAGTGTCGCGATAAATGGAAATACGACAGTTGAGATGTTAAACCGCATCGCCGCTGCCCTTGGTGTTCCAATAACGGAGCTATTCGAGCCGCCGGTTTCAGATGCCATCACCTGCCCCAAATGCGGGGCAAGGTTCGAAATTATAGCGAAAGAGTAAAAGGTAGTGGAGGGATAAAAAAACCCGCTCTTTTTGGGAGCGGGTAAATATTTTCAAAGGTGCAATCAAATAAGTTTAGCCTGTATTTTTGACGAATCTAATTCAAGATACTTAAACAGATAATAGAACATGGCTCGTCCGGGTTTCGATAATTCCCTTTCTCCGTTCAACATTAGGCTGATTGAAGATTTGTCTATGTTTAACAACTTAACAAGATCTTTCGGTTGCAATCCGAGTTTTTCCATTTTTCGGAATGCATCGGTAGGTGAAAAGTTCTCCAACTCTATTTTATTAAACGGGATTGGACGGATGCACAATTCTACGTTTTCCGTGATAATACCGGCAAATACGTTTTTTGTGCGTTCGATGAGTTCTTTTGATGACAAATATTTTTCGGAGGGATTTTCTGTTTGCCATACTTTGATAATCAATTCTTTCCCATCGTAAGACAGGATACGGAAATAAATACGGGCAAATCGCCTGTAATTGATTTCCGATGTTTCCAAAAGTTTCCTTTGCTCTTTTGAGAGAAAGGGGAGAAATTCTATTCCTTTCATGATTATTTATTTTTTAATGCGTTTTTGTCAAAATAGAATTGTTTGTTTTCTTCGTTTAGCCATCCACCCACAATTTGGGCGTGCTTTTTGGCGTGTACGATTACTTTTTTCAATCCTTCATCCCCGAAGCAGTTTTGAGTTTCGCAGTAAGCAACAACGTAACCAGTTATTACCCATTCCAAATCAGGAATTTTAACGGTGAACCCTTCCTGATTTTCTTTCGCGATTTTTTTTAATCGCTTCAAATAAATTTGTCATAGACCTTTCGTCGTTTTTATCCTGCTGACCCGGCAGTTCAATACACTGCAAAGGTAATATAAAGTTTGCAATACGCAAACATTATACGATTATTTTATATGTTTTACAACATAACCTGCTAACATCTTATGTGTTAACAGACAAACGATTTATTATTATATTAAACAAGATGATAAAAATCCCGTTTCACAATTGAAAAAGATCGCAGCCGCCCTTGATATTTCTGTAACGGAGCTATTCGAGCCGCCGGCTTCGGATGCCATCACCTGCCCCAAATGCGGGGCAAGGTTCGAAATTAAAGCGAAAGAGTAAAAGGTAGGGAAAGCATAAAAAAACCCGCTCCGGGGATGGAACGAGTTTTAATAATTCATGGCAAATTATCCGGTTGTTAATAATTACGCATAATCTATTATCAATTTAGGGTCGATATGCAGTGACTGGTGCAGTTTTTTTGCTATTCTCATGGATATAGCCCTTTTCCCCCTGATAATCAGTGAGAGTTCCGGCTCGTTTATCGAAAGCATTTTTGCAAGCTCCTTTTGATTGATACTGCGGGCATACATTTCATCTTCTATACTTTTTATTAATGGAGATTTTTTCTTAACTTTAATATATTTAAACTCCATTCGAGTATCTTCATACGTAGCGCAAAGATGACCAACACGACCTATTTCCCGAATATATTCATTGTCGGCTTCCGGATCGGACAACGCGCCTTGGGCGGTTGCATTATTAATTAACTGCATGACATAAGACATTGCATTGTCGTATTCCTCCCTTGTAGTCAATTCCGATACATTTTCAAATTTTTTTTCCATGATTTATTTTTGTAAAACAGTTAAACAATCCACTCTGTTATATTCGGCATGGGTTCCTATAAAACAAACCGTTGCCATACCTGCTGCAAATAAAATAACAGCCACCAACCGGTAATCATTACCTTTTATATTGAATACATAGCGACTGTTTCCCACATAATCAGCGCTTGAAAAAACCGATTTCAATTCATTATGGCTTGTGATTTTAGCCCGTTCCATTAACTCTATCCATCTTATTACAGCATTGGAAGAATCAGCATGTTTAGCCACAAATCTGTCGATTAATTCTTTATTTACTATTTTCATTTTCAATAATATTTATGCAAAGATAGTAATTAATTATCAAATATGCAAATTTATTTCAAGAATTATAAACTATTTTCCATGTTTTACAGCATAAAAAACGGCGTTCAATAAATAACGCCGTTTCCAAATCAGGGAAACCTCCTGCTTTGAGTATGACTAATATTACTCCCAAGAAGACTAATATTCTACAGTTAACCCGTGGGGGAAGGCTGCGCCGGAAAGTGGAAAATGAAGGCTTCAATACACAAAAACACGAAGGATATGAACCGGAGCACAAGTATTGCCGGAGTTCTTACACCGGATTAAAAAATGATTACACCCTGCTGCAAATGGCATGTATAATCAATCAGTTCGTAGAAAAAAGCAGCTTTGTTTCCTTTCTACTGGAACAACATTCCAAAGAAACTGTTCGCAATTTATGGAATAACCTCAAGGCTTACATGCTTTGTTTTATGCCTGAACCTCCAACGGACACAAGAAAGAACCTCAAGGCTTTACTGCCTCTCCATATCCTGCCTGAGACCTAGCAATACGGCTTGAAAACCGTTGCGGAGATTACTTGCTCCCTAAATCAAGTCTAACGCTTTTTATAAAATAACTTTTTTTACGATACAGATACGGTTGCTACATTTTTTTGTGCTTGCTGACTTGCCTAATCTTAGGCAAGGTGGACACGATTTGCCTTTTATTTTTTATCCATAATTGAAAACTGAATTTTTTTTTTAATCGCTGAAGCGTTGACGAAAGAGTAAAAGGTAGGGAAAGCATGAAAAAACCCGCTCTTTTTGGGAGCGGGCTGAAAGTCCGGCATTTTTACGTTGATAAAAAAATAATTGCCAAACTATGCATAATCGAACGCCACCGATTGAAGTTCGCCGGCGTATTGTTTTATACCGGTTTCAATACGTTCAAGCGTTCTTTTTGTAGGGCGCTTTACGCCGGCGGCATATTGCCGCATTTGTCCTTCGTTTATTCCTGCGATACGGGCAAGGCTGCTTTGGTTGATAAAGCCGTTATATGCTTCTATCAATGAAGGAATGTCTTTGAACACAAATTCAAAATCATAATCGCCATTCATCCATTCCTGTTTTTCTTCCTTATACAATCCTTCAATATGAAATTGAACGCCTTCCTGCAAGTCTTTTCTCAACTTTTCTACCGTATCACGAGCAATTACGTATCCCTCTAATTCGGGAAGATGTGCCGATACACCTTTATTTGCCTTACATACAATTACTTTTAACTTTTTCATATCCCTTGTTCTTTTTTTAATAAGTTATTTACGGATTAATCCGCAAAGTCTTTAAATCTTAACCCTGCTTGTCGCTCCATGCTTTTTAGGTTGTTTATACTCACATCTTCCGAAAGTTTGCCGTCCACGGTAACGGTTCTTCTAATCATGGGGTGTTTGAACTGCCGGTGGCTTGTGCCGTTTTGTCTGTCCATGTACCATCCCTGTGAGATAAGTATTGCGATAATTTCTTTTACTTTGAATGTCCTTTTCATACTTACAATTATTTTTTATCAACGCTACAAAGGTAGCGTTTTTTGCTACTCAATCCAATTTTTTTTCCTCAATTATTCTCCATGTTTTGCAGCATAAAAAATCGGCGATCAATAAATAACGCCGTCTCCAAATCGAGGAAGCCAAGCTACCAAGTGCTAACAAGCCGCGCTATGTCTTCTATTTCTCTGGACAGCGATTTGTATATCCTCTTTTGCACGCCAATCATTTTTATCCGGGTGGAAACAGTTGCCCGCGTCCGGCATACAAAAGCGGCTATACTTGTATTTGAATGGCCGCAACCGCTCGAAATATATATGAATATGGCGCAGACTTCAGCGGTTTTCCCGTCGCGCTTTCTTGAGAGGATGTCCTATATTTGTGCCATTTGACAAATATAGGGAAACCTCCTGCTTTGAG